>NZ_BAABRO010000014.1 GCF_039545035.1 Novipirellula caenicola | reverse complement strand
CACCGAAGCCCATCCACCGAAGCCCATCCACCGAAGCCCATCCACCGAAGCCCATCCACCGAAGCCCATCCACCGAAGCCCATCCACCGAAGCCCATCCACCGAAGCCCATCCACCGAAGCCCATCCACCGAAGCCCATCCCCTGACCCCGGCGAAGCCCATCCTCAACGGCAGCTAGTGCAAGCCAGCCCATCAGATACGAGGGTTGTAATTTGGGCTTATCAGGACGATCACTTAAACGCTGATTTGGTGCCGTTTCTATTGTCGGGATCACCGGATGAATATGGTTTCGATCGACTCAGGCCAATCCGCGGAGGACTGAATGGCGTTAGAAGAAGAGGTAACCTCACCGTTTTTGACTTCGTGACAGTTCATCAGAAACCGGATGGCTCTGTTCTCTTTTACGAAACAATGCCGTACGGTGGATCACGCAATAACACGGCTCTCAATGTCCATCACAAGTGCAGTCTGTACCCCGCCGAGATTGCTGGGACAATTTACTTTGTTGTGCCAATCAAGAATCATCCTAGGGCTCCTCTTTCACCTTTGGGCGAAGTGCCCGTTAGGTAGGAATTTCAGTGATGCCTCACTCGATTGTTTGGTTAGGAGCAGTTCTTGTTTTCGCTATTGGCTGTGATACCAGCAGGGACGCGCCAGTCCCGAAAATGAAACCGGTCCAACGAGTCGTCGGAACGCTTTTGGACGTTCCAGAGCTCGGGATACGCCCCGGCACTTCAATCGAGGTGCCAGATTCCGAGGTTAGCAAAATTCTGTCTTTGGCTTGGCCAGAGGAACACTGTGATAGTGAACTCGGTGATAGATCAACTCCAATAGCGAGGCTTGAAATCTTCCACGAGGACGGATCGCAGACGGACATCTCGATAAGGTGGACTGGAAGCAATCCGGCGGCAGTGACAATGGACAACAGAGCCTATTTCTTCGGAGGCTTCGACGGTTTTCCAGATGGTGCCACAAGAATTGCGAGATTGCTCCGCGACTACGCTCAGGAAACTGGCGAAGTCGAAAATGTGTCGGAGACGGACATGGTGGAATAGATGATGTGCACGCCGGTGCGCCGGAGCGAAGCGACGGTGATTGACCACCGCGATGACAGGAAGTCGTCACAACAACGGGCCGGAAGCCCGCCACACTGGATGACAGCGCAAGTGGAGCGATAGCGACCGCGACGCACACCAAGTGCGTCGCAATCTTCCGGCACGATGCCGCCAGCCTGGAAAGCCAATGGGTCAAACCTCTCTCTCGCTGTAACAGGTGGTAGACGATTGACCTGCCCAGGTCTGCTCGAGCGGACGAACCGTGCTGGCTTTATCACGCTTTGAACGGTGGCAATCTGCGGCTGACCATCTTGCACGAAAACGCTGACTTTAATGAGAAGCTACGTACATTTTACGGTTTTGTTTTCATTGTCCGGAAGTTTCATGTCGCCCCTTCGGGGCTTTGGAATTACCTCTTCTCCAGCATCCACGGGCTCGCGCCGCGTGGCTACATCCTGCCGTCCCGTTGGGACTGACAATAGCCATGCTCGTGGCGATGGGTTGTCGCCATGGGGATTAGAGCATGGCCTACGAACGCCCCACACACCAATCGTTCCGAAGGGACGTCAGGAGATGCCACTCCGACCCTATCCGATGGCCTGTTCGGACGTGTTGCCTGCGCGGAT
Source organism: Novipirellula caenicola (assembly GCF_039545035.1). NCBI lineage: Bacteria > Pseudomonadati > Planctomycetota > Planctomycetia > Pirellulales > Pirellulaceae > Novipirellula > Novipirellula caenicola. Next base: position 201,963 of record NZ_BAABRO010000014.1, on the reverse strand, counting down.
TTTCGCCGAGCGCACCCCAGCGGAAGCGTTTGCCACACCTCCACCGGCAGGCGTTTAGCGATAGTTGAAGTGCCACAGACGGTCCTTGCAAACTGGGTCCAGGCGGGGGACGCGAATGAAGCGAAAATCGCAGGGACGGCCGCTTTCGGGAATCTCGACGGCGGTCAAATGGCCAGCCTCGAGGAAAACGCCGCTATCTAAATTCAGCGCGCCATCATGGACGACGGATTTGAAGATCAACTCTTCGTCGCGCCAGGGAGTGGTATCGGGAATGAACGAGTACAAATAAAAGAGCGGTGTGTGTCCATGAACGATCAGTTCCGGAAAGCGGGGGGCGTGGCCGAGCCCGTCGCGGGTCCAACACAGGTCTCTTGCGTCGGCGGCAATTTGGGATTCGATGGCGCGGTGTGCGTCGTCCATCTGCAGACTGGATGGACGAATTCCGGAATGCACGAACAAGCAGTTTCGCTCGATATGATGCGTCTTGCACTGCGACAGCAGATCCAAATGCGGCTGAGGAAGTTCCCAATCCGTACGCTGGAGTTTTCGCGTTACTTTTTCGAAATGTCGTTCAGGGTGATCGTGTTGAAATGCCCAAAAGTCCGCATTGTCGGCACACGGCAGACCGTACGATTTGAGTGTTGCCCAGGTCTCATTGCTGCGTATGAAGAAGCTGATATCGGCTCCACGAAACATCGACGGCGGAAACGCGGTGAGGTCGACGTCGGCGCCGACTAGGCGCTGCATGGCCAGCAGCATTAGCTCATGGTTGCCGAGCAACAGCACCAGTCGCACGCCGCGGTGTTGCAACCGAAGCAATTGGTCGTGAACCCCGCGTGAGTCTTCGCCTTTGGACGATAGATCTCCTGTGCACAGAAGCGTGTCATCGCGACGCAGGTCCAGAATCTCGAGCAATTTTTCAAAGGTTTTGCTGCACCCATGAATATCGCCTACCGCAATAAATCGGCTCATCGTCCGCCCGCCCCAAAGTGCTGGTGTGTGGATGCTGCGGAACTCCCATATTCGCTCATCGTGTTAGGATCGCCTCCTGCCGGGTCATGAATGATAAACCGACCAGTATACATCGCTGGTGAGATGATTGAATGAGGTATTTCCGGCGAGGAACGCCCCGGCGGAATTTTTTAGTCGCATCCACGCGCTCACCACCTGTGGCTAAATCGTGCTGTCCTTTCATTGTCGCACGGCTTTCCAAGCCGTTAGCGCGGACCGCGTTGTGACCGTCAAACCAACAGCACCCGTTTGAATCGAGTCAAACACGTTCACCGCGGCGGTTTCAGTTTGGTAAGCTGGCTGACATTGCCTTATCATGGAGCGGCGGTTTCGTTCGGCCAACCGTCGGGCGTTGAGATGGCGAAGGCCCCTTTTTGCTAGAGAAAGTTATCGTGGCGGATGCAAACTTTAAATTGAAATGCCCTTCGTGCGAGAAGGTGTTGAAGGTTCCGCAGACGGTGCGTGGGAAAACGGTTCGCTGTCCCGCTTGTAAAACAGCCTTCCGCATCCCGGCGGCGAAAGCCAGCCCGAAATCCCAGCCGGCGAATCCGCCGTCGGCAGTTTCGCCGTCGGCAGTTCCGCAGGCGACCGTTCCGCAGGCAACCGTTCCGCAGCGACGCGTCCCGCCGGTCGACTCACCTCGTCCCCGATCCGCTCGCTCGCCAATTCCTTCAACGGCTCCACCGACCGCTGCGAAACAACAGCAAGCGCCGCCCCCACCCGGTTCTGCCGACGACATTGATTGGGACGACTTGTCACTGCCATCAACCGCAGCAACAGCCGCGGCTTCGCCGAGCACGTCCAACGCTCTGGACAACGACGATCTGTTTGCCGATCTGCAGTTGCCTGCTGCGACGGCCAGCCCGATGGCTTCCGCATCACAACCGGCAGCGTTTCCGGTACCGGCATCGGTAGCGAAAGTCACCTCGAGTGAATCCCCGAAACCGAATGTGGCCCCCGGCAAGCCGGCAGCAGCACCGGCAGCGAAGATTGACTTCCGTCAGGAGATCCAACGGCAATTGGACCAACCCATTGCGATGCACCGTCCGAGCTTTGGTTATCGCGCCGGGTTGGGGCTGCTGAGTTTGTTCATGATGGCGATGCCGCTGGCCTACGTCGCGTTGGTCGCCGCTTCCGCATGGTTGGTCTATCACTATACGTTCCACGTTTTTCCCGAGTTGGTTTCAGGAATGGGCGTCCGTGGTGGCCGCGCAATGATCTTTGTCTGGTTGGCAATGGTGTCACCGATCATTGCCGGCGTGACCGTCGTGATTTTTATGCTGAAACCGATCTTCTTTTCGTTGGTTGGATTTGGCCCCGGTCGCACACGCGCGGTGACACGTGAGGGCGAACCAGTGCTGTTTGAACTTGTCGATCATATCTGCGACGCCATCAAAGCCCCTCGCCCTCAACGCATCCAAGTCGACAGCAACGTGAATGCCTCGGCATCCTACGGAGCAGGTTTTCGTGGCATTTTCAAAGGAGAGCTGGTGTTGACCATTGGGGTTCCCTTGGTTTCGGGGCTGACGACGCGACAACTTGCCGGGGTTCTTGCGCACGAATTTGGTCATTTTTCACAAGGCGCCGGCATGCGTGCGCAGTTGATCATCGCCGCGATCAATCTTTGGTTCGCCAAGGTCGTTTATGCGCGTGACGCGATCGACGAAATGCTGGATGAAGCGATCACCGAAAGCGAAACCGCATTTGGATTGGTACTGGCGTTGGCGCGCGGGTGTGTAGGGTTGGTACGCTGGGTATTGTGGGGATTCATGGTCGCGGCGCACACGGCCAGCAGCATCTTTAGTCGTCAGATGGAATTTGATGCGGACCGCTACGAGATCGCTTTGGTGGGCTCGGAGGTGTTTGTCAGTACGGGCGAAGAGTTGCATCTATTGAATGCGGCGTCGGGTCATGCGATGGAGGGAATGTATTCGCTGATCAAGAAAGCCGTGATGATTGACAATATTCCTCGCATGATCCAGCTCTGTCGACACAAAATGCCCAGTGACGAGGTCGCCAAAGTGAAGCACGTGATCGCGACGGGGAAAACAGGGCTGCTGGACACTCACCCTTGCACTCGAGAGCGGGTCGAGGCGGCACAGCGGATCGGACAAGCGGGAGTGTTTACGATTGATCGCCCCGCACGCGAACTGTTTCGCCATTACGATGCACTGTGCAGCAACGTGACGCAAGACTTTTACCGCAACGCCATTGGCCGATTGGTCAACCCCTGCGAGTTGCAACCGGTGGATCAGCATCTGCATGTGGTGATGCAAAACGGGTAAGGGTGCATCGACCGCTCGTAAGCTTCTTTTTCAGTGCAATTCGTATTGCCCCGGTTCGAGCAAACCGCGTCGGAGGCGGACGGTGAACTGTCGAGCAGTATAATCATTCGCGTTAGCGATGATGTCGCTCCGAATGACGTCTGTCCGTCATTCAGATCAGGGGAAGCGATTGACTCGGGGGACGCGAGGGGCACCGCATCGCACGTTCGCGAGTCCGTTCGCGATAATGAGGGGTCGGCTAAAACTCACCTGTTTTGGTCGATGGTTGCGGAAACCGTAGCACGCGATGAACGAGATCAGGTCGCCTTTTCAGTTCGGACAACAATGCCCCGTGACACTTTTCGAACCAGTGGCTTGTCAATTCGATTTGCTGAATCGTGTTAACGGTTCTGGTGCCCTCACAACCCGCGGCCGTGCGGACACTCGATTCACGTTGCAAACATGGCATTGCCCTCCATCAACAAGTCGTCAAGACTTTCGGTTTGCCGGGCGATTCGCCAATCGTCATGGAAGCGACCGAAACGATAACGAACCCGACCTTCGATTTCAGCCAACTCAGCAAATCAGACCACTGATGAACATGAACATTTTCCTTCGACTGATCCCGCTTTGCTTGATGATCGCAACCGCAACTGCGGCCGACTCCAAGCCGCCGAACATTGTTTTGATCATGGCGGATGACCTTGGATGGAAGGACCTTCATTGCTACGGCAACGAGAAGCTAGACACGCCCAATTTGGATCGATTGGCAGAGCAAGGTTTGCTGTTTACCGATGCCTACTCGGCAGCCCCCGTATGTACTCCGACACGCGCGGCGCTGATGACGGGAGAATCACCGGCGCGTCTGAACATTACCAATCACGCCGGTGGCCACCCACCGAATTTCCAAAAGCCTGGGACGGATTTAATCACACCGATCTGGTTGCGACACCTACCGCTGGAACGGGTCACGCTGGCCGAGCAGCTGAAGGCAGCTGGTTACGCGACGGGCTTTGTCGGGAAATGGCATCTCTCTCATCAAAGCGGATCCAATGCCGGTTCCGACCAGGACCAGCCGACCGAACCGGAATTGCGTCCCGAACATCAAGGCTTTGACATCAACATTGGAGGCTGTCGTTTCGGTGGGCCCCCCAGCTACTTCAGTCCGTACGGGATCCCTAATCTGCAAGGCAAAACCGACGGCGAATACTTGCCCGACCGATGCGCCGATGAATGCATCCGTTTTATCGAGTCCGCCCAATCCGACGGGGAACGCCCGTTCTTTCTTTGTTGGTGGAATTACTCGGTTCACTATCCGTTTCAAGCTCCCGACGATTTGATTGCCAAATACGAAGAAAGAAAGGGACCGGGCGTCAAGAATCCGACTTACGCTGCGATGATTGAGGGGATGGACCAATCGATCGGCAAGCTGATCAAGTCCATCGACGAACAAGGTCTCGACGAAGATACCCTTATCATTTTCACTTCGGATAACGGACCGTTCGCGACCGACGTGCGACCACTGCGTGCGGAAAAAGGCTACCTGTATGAAGGCGGAATTCGGGTCCCCATGATTGTTCGATGGCCAGGTCATGTCCGGCCAGCGACGCAAACATCGACGCCGGTGATCACGATGGACATTCATGCGACGATTCTTGACGCTGCGAATCTGCAGACGGATCCGTCCAATACTCCCGATGGTGTCTCGCTGCTATCGATGCTGACAGACGAGTCCGATTTGGAACGCGATTCGATCTACTTTCACTACCCCAATTACGCTTTTCACAAACAGAATCGATTGGGTAGCGCCATTCGCTCAGGCGACTACAAATTGATCAAGTATTACGACGATGACTCGATTGAGCTGTATGACCTGAGGAACGATATCAGCGAGTCTCGCAATATCGCGATCGAAATGCCGGAAAAAGCGGACCAGCTTCGAACCAAGTTGGAAGCGTGGCTGAAAGAGACCAACGCCAGCCAGCCTGAGCACGCCAAGTGATCTCCCGCCAACCGCTGATCGCCTGCGACGCAGCCTTGGGATCGCCTGGAAACACACGATGAAGACCGGTCTCTGCTGACTCGATCGGTGGCGGGTCGCGAGGTTCCTTTTGAAGGGACTGTTTTTGCAGACATGTCCTTTGCACGGACGCCGGAGGATTGTTACTTAACCAATTGATGAATGGCCCACTCATGAAAAACCGACTTCAACCGTTTTTAATTTGCCTGTTTGTGTTGGCCTCGTGTGCGTCATCCATCGGGCAAGATCAACGCCCCAACGTTCTCTTCGTGTCCGTAGACGACCTGAACGATTGGATCGAACCGCTTAAAGGGCATCCTCAAGCAATCACGCCCAACTTCACTCGTTTTAGGCAGCGGTCAGTCTGCTTCACAAACGCAAGTTGTCCGAGTCCAGGTTGCAACCCGTCACGCACGGCGATCATGACCGGTTTGGCCCCCTACACATCGGGTGTTTATTCGAACTATCAGGACTGGCGTGAAGCGATTCCAAATCGCCGAACGATCGGAGCCTATTTTCGACAGCACGGTTACTTCAGTAGCGGCGCGGGAAAGATCTTCCACTACCACATGGTGGATCCGCAGTGCTGGGACGAGTATTGGCCATCGCAGCAGCAGAACATGCCCGAGGAAGCGTTTCCAGATTTTTCCAAATCCACGCTCGCGACAGCGGAGAACCCAACGCCAAAGACGATGAACATGCCTGCGTTCCATCAGATGTATGGGATGTTCGACTGGTCAGCTCTGGATATCCCTGATGAACAGATGGGCGACTTCAAAAGTGTCGACTATGTGTTGCGACAGCTCAACGAACCACGAGACAAACCGCTCTTTCTGGCCTGCGGTATCTATCGACCGCACCTGCCGTGGTACGTGCCTCGCAAGTATTTTGACATGTTCCCGCTTGATGACGTCGTCCTGCCCAAGCGAATGGAGAACGACCTTGACGATGTGGGGTCACGAGCAAAGGACATCGCGTTTCGTGGCGGTGGCTACCACCAGCATGTCATCGAAGCGGGGCAGTGGAAACGAGCCGTGCAGGGGTATCTGGCATCGATTGCGTTTGCCGATGCGATGTTTGGGCGTTTGCTTGATGGGCTGGACGCCAGCGGCCAACGTGAAAATACAGTCGTCGTGTTGTGGTCCGACCACGGCTGGCAACTTGGCGAGAAACAGCATTGGCGTAAGTTCGCGCTTTGGGACAACGTGGTGCGTTCGGTTTTGATGATCCATGTTCCCAAGGGTGCACACGGACTGCGAGACGGTTCGGCGGATGGGCAATGGTGCCATCGCCCCGTTTCGTTGCAAGACATCTATCCAACGCTTGTCGATGTCTGTGGGCTGCCGGTAAACAACGAAATTGATGGTCACAGTCTGGCACCGCTGCTCAAGAAACCCGATGCAAAATGGGATCACGTCGCGCTGACCACTTACGACTTTGGCGAGTTCTCTGTACGCAGCCAACGCTTTCGGTACACGCGGTACATCGACGGCAGCGAAGAACTGTATGACCATCAATCCGATGCCGAGGAGTGGCACAATTTGGCGCAGGATCCAAAGTTCGATTCGATCAAGAACGAACTGGCCGCAAAAATCCCGGCGTCACCTGCGCCGCTCGTAAAAACATCCGAGAAACTGCAGCCACACCACATCCCTCCCTTCCGCTCTCGAGCGGAGTACGACGAATGGCTACAGCACGGCAAAGACAACCAATACTTGCTGAACAAGCACTGGCAATAGCCAAGCCGGACGGCCAATTTGCGTTCCGTAGCTACGCTCGCCAGAGCGTGGACCGCCACCGGGCAATCGCGGGTCACCACCTTCTGGCGAAGGTAGCTACGAAACATACATTAGCCGGTTTTGCAGATTCCCCGTAGCGGAAGTCGTCAAGACTTTCGTACCGCGCCGGAGGCCCTCGAAACTCTTGACGGCTTGTTGAATTAATGAAGTTTTCTGCGGCAAGGGGTGTATGATGAACTTCCTAGTCCGTCAATGGTGCATTCGACGGACGAGGAAGTCCATCGTACGACTAAATTAACAAGCCGCCCGCGAGTTCCGCGCGGAGGCCCCCGAAACTCTTGACGAGTTCCGCTACGAAATCGTTTATTGCGTGGCGTGCAGCGACAAATTAATCGAGCACGGGGATCGCAAAGTCGGCGGGTTCAATTTGGTCTCGCAATGTCTCGATCATCTTTCTGACGTCTTTGATTGAATACGACGTTGACGATGACTCGCCGATCGATTTCAGATCGGAATTGTTCATCCAACGCTCCACGCAAATCCAAGTAGCAAGCTCGTCCGCCACGGCTTGATGATCACGTGCGATCGTCACCGACTTCAAAAAGCAATCGGCGGTTTGATCGGGATCCTTTTGTGATTCCGCCAAATGTGCTTGCTGACGCCACAATTCCGGCAACGCGAAACGGTCCTCGAAGGTATTGGCGGCCTCCAATCCACGGCGAATCGCCTCTTCTGCTGCTGCAAAATCACCGGATTGGCGTTTAGCCGACGCCAAGTAGCTCATGTACAACGGGACGGCTAATCGGGCACCAGTCATCTGGTAGCGTGGGATCGCTTGATCGAGCGTGTCGTTAGCCGATTGCATGTCGCCGATGCAGAGCAATCCGCCCGCACGGTACAACATCGCGGTGGTTTCCCAGAAAAAGAACGCTTGTTGCTGCGAAACTTCGATCTGGCGATCGGCCATCCTCACCGCTTCGTCGCCGCGTCCCATCGACACCGACAACCACGAATGATGATGCAGTGCAAATGCGACGCTAAAGGGATGGTCCAAGGTTTCCGCCATCTGCAACGCTTGTTGCATCGACTTCATTGCCGAATTCGGCAGCCCAAGATGCCATTGGTTCAGCCCCCTGTAACACAGATGTGCGACGCCTGCGTGTTGGCCGATACGGCGAAGATGGAACATCGCTTTGTCCGCATCAAACCACTGCACTCCCATTTCGGTGGACTGCAGCGACGAGGCAAATTCGGCATGATAGTATCGTCCAATCGCATCCAAGAACAACGCCTCGACGCGAGCGCCGTTGTCGTTGATCTTTTCCCCCATCTCGATCATCGATTGGCCGATTTCGATACAAGGTATCACGTAATCGCTGACGATTCGCCAAGATCCTTTGGCCCACAATGCGTGCAACTGAGCCATCGGGTCGCCCAGTTTTTGGCAAAGCACGGTGCGTCGGTCGTAGATCGATTCCAAATCCGGCGATGCATATCCCATCGTCGACAAGATCGCGATCCCCAGCGAGATGTTGATCTTCAACTCCAGTGCGTCTCGCAAACTGGATTCTGGCAAACGTTCGATTAGCGTTAGCCCTGCTTTTAGATGTTCGATGGCTTCGACAAAGGCCCCGCTCGCGACGGCCGACGCACCGGCAACCTCCCACCACTGTGCGGCTTCTTGATCCATGCCTGCTCGGGTGAAGTGGGACGCCAATACCTCGGGTCGCTGCTCCATCGTTTCGGGAAATCGGCGGAGCAGGACGTCGGCGATGCGGTGATGAAACTCTTGTCGTTGACGACGCAACATCGATTCGTACGCCGCGTCCTGAATCAATGCGTGCTTGAATTGAAAGGTGCAATCCGGCAGCGTCCCGCGTCGATAAAGTATCTCGGCTTCGGTCAAAATCGCGAGTTCTCGTTTCAGCGCGACGTCGTCCATATCCGCAGCGGCGCGAATCATTTCATAAGAGAACTCGCGTCCAATCGTCGCGGCCAACCGTACAAATCCTTGATCGCCACCCGCCCGATCCAATCTCGCGGTCAACAAATCCTGTAATGACGAAGGGATCTCATCGCTGCTGCGTGCGGTCAACAGTGACGAACCATGCATGTCGGTATGAGAATCATAGGTTTCGATGTCGGATTCGGCCAACATCTTGGCGTACTCTTCGACAAACAATGGGATGCCATCGGTTCGTTCAATGATGCGAGCGATGGTGCCTTTGGCGATATGCCCGTCGCCCAGCCGTGATTGAATGATCTGAGCGGCTTGCGCGCGAGTCAGTCGGTTTAGTGCGATCTGACTTTGATGCGCTCGACTGGTCCACGGCGTCGTAAACTCGGGCCGAAATGTTTGCAGACACAAACAAGGCACATCCATCGGCTGATCCGCGATCCGAGACAAAATTTCGAGCGTCGAAGGATCAATCCAATGCAAATCCTCGACGATGAACAACAGAGGCTGTTGCTGGGCCAGCCCGATGACCCAATTCAAGATGACGTTTACCGTCAATTCTTTCTTTTTCGACGACGCCATCTTGGGAGGGCCCAATTTTGGGTCCGCTGGCAGCGACAGCAATTCCAACAGAATCGGCAGCGAATCGGGCCGTGAAATCCCGATCGATTGCAAGTGCTGGTCGACTCGCAGCCGACGTTCGTCGCCGGTCGATTCGGGATCGAGATCCAACCACCGGATCAACGATTCCTTGACTGGCTGAAAGGCGCTGGCGGTATGGTAGGGCGAACAATTCCATTCCAAAATCGGAGGTCGTTTGTTGGACGGTTTGTTTTTAGCCGCAAATTGCTGCGTCACGTATTCTCTGATGATCTGGATCAGACGCGATTTCCCCAAGCCCGCTTCACCGATCAGCGCGACCAGCTGCCCGACACCTTCGGACGTCAATTCCCAGCGATCAAGCAACATGCTGACTTCTTGATCGCGTCCGACCAGCGGCGTTCGTTCTGTTTCGTCCGCGACTTGATCCGACGTGGCGGCGGCACGGCGGCCACGCACTCGATACAGCGACGTCGGTTGATCGTTCCGCAGCCCGCAGGTAGCCGAGAGCCTCTCGGTGTCGAAATGATGTCCTACCAATCGCAAGGTATCTTCGCTCAGCACGACCTCGTTGGGTTCGGTTTCGCGATCAATTTTGGAGACCAATGAAAAGACGTCGCCCACCAAGTTTTGGGCATCGCCGCCCATGACGACAATCATGCCGCTATGAATGGAAAACCACACGTCCAACTGCATCTCGGTACGACGACGATCGTTTGTCAGGCGACTTTGAAATTGCTCATTCAAGTCCACCGCCATGTCGGTCGCTCGCCGTGGCGCGTCTTCATAGCTGAGCGGGTAGCCAAAGCAGACCGAAAACTCTTGGCCTGCGCTGTACAACAGACTGCCGCAGTAGGTCCTTGCTTTTTCGTTTACCGCGATTTGTAGTTCATTGAGCGTTTCGATCTGATCGTCGGGGTCACCGCCGGCGGGATCTTGGGATTTCGCAACCGCACTGATTCGCAGCACCGTGACGTGCCGCCGCCCTGAAACGGTGGAACCGGATCCCTGTGACCCCGATGTCGATTTTTCGCCGTCGGCCGATTGGCTCGACAGGCTGTCAGAGACGGAATAGGTGCTCTCGTTGGTCGGATCCACGCTTGCGGCGGCACCCCGTTCGGCGTGATCTAACGGCCGAGTCGGGGTGGAATTGTTGCCTTCGTTCTCGGAGTAGAATTCATCGGACGAATCCGCCTTGATCGAAGATGACAAACATTGGTTCAATCGATCAGCTAAATCTTGACCGGTCGAATAGCGTTTCGAAATTGACCGCGACATCGCACGCAAACAAATACGCTGCAGGGCTTCAGGAACGTCCGGTGCTAATTGCCTCAGTGGCTGCGGATCGTCCTGCAAAATTTGCCGTCGAATTTCGTTCTTGTTCGAACTGCGAAACGGCACCCGTCCGGTCAACAGTTGGTACAACAGCACGCCGAGGGCATAAATATCGGTACGTCCATCGATGCGATGCGCCTGGCCCTCGACCTGTTCGGGCGCCATGTACTGAACCGTGCCCATGATGTCACCGATCTGGCTGCCGTCGTTGTCCTCGGCAATCGCCAAACCGAAATCCACCAACACCGGACCACGATCTTTGGTCATGATCACGTTGCCTGGTTTGACGTCGCGGTGGACAACCATCTGCGTATGTGCGTGCCCTAATGCCAACGCCAAATCGGCGATCAATTTGGCGGCCGACGTGTGACTGATCTTGTGCGAATTGAGGTATTCGTAGAGCGTCGGTCCCTCTAAGAATTCTGTGACGATATAGACTTTGCCGTTTTGCACGCCAACGTCAAACACCGACACGATCCCAGGGTGCTGCAGTTTGGCAAGGCTGAGTGCTTCGTCAAGGTATTTTTGCGTCCGTTCGGCACTTCCCTTGTCCACACGAGGCTTCGGGACTTTGATCGCGATCCTGCGTTTTAGGGTCGGATCGTAGCCTTCGTACACCCATCCGAAAGTCCCTTCGCCGATCACCCGAATCGTGCGATACCGGTCCCCAAACGTCATTATCGTTTTGTGGGTCGTATTGTGTTCGGTAGGCTCCATCGCAAGTTCTTTAATTTTTCGTTCGCAGAAAAGGCCGGTTAGCGATTGCTAATCTTCGACCGATGTTTCTGGTTCGCTCGCTTCCCGTCCTGCTGTGATAAACGACTCGGGGACCGGGCCAGCCGGGCCCATCGATTTCAGATATTCCAGTATCTGCATGCGTTCTTCGTGCGATAATCGCGGTCCGATCACGCCATTGCCCAGCGGTAAGGCGTCAAAGGCGTGGCCGGTGTTCAAGTTACCCTCGACTCGCGTGTCGAACAGGAACGCTCCGGGAACCTGTTCGTTTTTGTACCCCAAATGAACCGCATCGTATTGCCGCGTTCCTACGTAAAAGGTTTGATCACGCTCCTCCGGCGGGCAAAGCAACTGATAAATCGTGCGCACCGAACCGTTATGTAAATAGGGAGGCGACGCCCAAATGCCGTTTAACGGGCGGGGTCGATACTCGAGGGGGTTCCTGGCCCCCGGGTTTCGGTACCCATCATAACGCTCGCGGGTCTCTGTCGACCACCCCTTTCGGTCATAGTGTCGCTGGGCAATCGCAACGGTCACCCGCTGAAGCGCTTCGCCCACCGACAGCACGGTAGCGGGATATTCGGTCGTGTCGGCCCCTTTGACCGGCGAGTACCAATCCTTGTTTTCCCATTGCTGGTTCTTGTAAAGGCCTTTGGTGACCGACGGCAGTACCGATTTTCCGGTGTTAACGTAGCGAGAAAAGAAATTCGTTGCCTGTCCTGGGTCGGTGCCCACTTTGCCAATATTGACCCCCTGCAGGTTCAGGAAACGCGCCCGTTTGCTTGGTGGCTTCCATTGCCACGACATCGAATACGCAGCATTGGACACCCAATTTGCGTCCTCCCAAATCTCGTCGGTGTCTAGCGCCGGTAAATGACATGATTGGCAGAGGTCGCGATACAGTGCAGCCCCGGCGGCCGCTTTGGTATGGTTGATCGCGCCCATCACCCCCTCGGGCCAACGAGGTGATTGCAAACCTTGTAGCGGCGCGTCGCCAGCCAACAGCGTTTCGATTTTGTGCAGCCCATCGATATCGACCGTCGAATCGAGAAAGCGTTCCGATCGTGGATCCAAATTCACTCGCGCCCGCACGCCGATCGCTTCACCAATGTTGCGGACCATCGGTTGTTCGACCGAACCATTGTATTGGGCCCAATCGAACCAAGGCGAATCCCAGAGCGGAGGGAAGCGGACCGGCGCACTGCCGATCTGCAAATTGTCATTGTCCAATTGAGTGCCGAACACGAAATTTGCAATCTTCGCCAACGCATCGGTACGGCCGTAGCCACCGTCGTAGCCATCATAGATCTCGCGTGATGCATTGGCTTCCTTTTCAGCGAGTCCTTGCTGTAAAACTCGATTGACGCTTTCTTTAAGCTCAGCGCGCTCGTCCGGCGTATGGTCCTCGCCCAACACGCGATCGGCAAACCGATTGAAGCGAAGCGGATTTTTGATCGTCAACAAAAACGCAGCCCCCACCGCGTTTTGAAACTGTTCAAGATCGATCAGCCCCGCGGCCCCGTCGATTCGCAAATGATGATCCGCATAATGAAGTTCGCCGGTGTGGCACGCCGCACACGTCAGCCCAACTACATTTTGTTTGGATCCATCATCAGGCATCGTGACTTCGCCGACCGCGAACCCGACGGGCAAATCATTCGAGTTATGTTCATCGTTTTGGACGTCTTTTAAGAAGCCGAATCGCGCCAAATAGTCCTGATCGGACATCAGCCCGACTCGCCCCACAAACTTGATCGTGGGCTGTTCTAACGCCATGAACCAATCTGACTTCATCAGCACGGTGCCCTGCGGCGCATGATAAAACTCGTCGCGTTTTTCCGCGGACCAATTTTGTTTCAAGTAGGTTACTGGCGCGTCGATGGTTGGTGGCGGCGACAGGATCCGGAAACAGAAGGGATTCAGCACGGTGAATAGCACGGCGGCGATCGCCACCGTGATGATGCCGCCGACGACCGGAGCGGTCCCAATTAACCTAGGTTGCTTGGCTGCATCGGCGGACGTGTCGGAAGGATCGTCGCCCTGATTTTGCTTGGCCTTCAGCCTGCGTTTGATCGCGTCGCCTTGGATCACATGCTCGATCGTCAATCCGATCAACAGCATCATGCCGCCCAACTGAGCCTGGTCGTGACGCACCAAATACAGCCACGCAATTCCTCCGAGCGTTTCCAGCACGGTGATCACCGTCGCTTGCCGAGACGCAACAAAATTCAGCCAACTGGTTTGCGATAACAACCCGAGTTCAATGCTGTGTTCGATTTGCTCGCCGACAAACAGCACCAAGAAGGCGGCGGTCCAACCAAAATAGTGCTGGGCAAAAACGAACGCGACCCAAACAGTAATTTCGCTCAGGCAGATCAATAGCAACCCAATCAGCTTCTGCCACCACGTTTTGTGATCCGCTGCGATACCAACGCCGCCGCCAAAGTTTTCTTTGACCCAATACAGAACCGCTACTCGCTCGACTAAAAATCCCGCCCACAAGACGAGCGTCGCCATCACGTAAGAGGACTGATCAAACAGCAGAAGCCAATAGTACAACGCGAAAAATTCGCCAGCCGTCGCAATGACAAAGGGAAGGCGAGCATTCAAGGTCTGCCGAATACTATCGAACATGTTGTCACTCTCTGGTTTTATCTGTTGCTATGCGGTGCCCCCCATTTAATAAACCCGAGTGTAGTTGCCCGCGGGTCGTCCATGATTTGCGACGGCGGCGATCCGCGGAAAATATGTCGAAACCGATGCTGAAAATTCAGTCGATCCGGCAACCGTCGCTGCATATCTGTACATGGCGGGCGCGTTCGATGGGTGGCATCCCAGCGGCCAGGCGATCGAGATCGGCCCCTTAGTCAGCCCGCTTAGATTGTGCCCGCGGCACGACGCCCAATGCGATTAGAGCGAGATCGCGGCGCGGGGACCGCGTGGCGCGTCGGGTGAAACGTTGGACATTTACCGTGCAAGGCCCAACGCCGCTGCGAAAGCTACCCCGGCTAGTGCCTAAAGTCGCTGGCATTGCGATATCACACGGCGATGGTGAAGTCGACTTATTTTTGTGACCGATCCTGCCCATAAAAGCGGCTCTGTGTGGGATTGCCGAACAAAACCAGTTATTATGGGTGCTCGACGTACCGATACGTCTTGAAGTCGTCGCAGGCACCGTGGTTCCCAACCCTACGGTCCTCTGCTTGTTCCTTCCCATCCGTCCATCCACGCTATCTCACCCATAGGAATTCACTTAATGACCACCCCTCGCACCGCCAATCGCCGTCGTTTTCTGCAAGGTGTCGCCGCGGCAGGGACCGCTACAGCGCTGTTTCCATCGCCCCGCAACGTGTTTGCCAACGAGTCGCCTAACAGCCGTCCGGTTTTTGCCACCATCGGGTTACGCAACCAAGGCTGGGCGATCACCAGCAAGTCGTTCAAGTTTGCGGATTTCGCCGCTCTGGCGGATGTCGATTCCAATGTATTGGGAGCGAATGTCGAGAAGGTTCAGAAGAATCAAGGCAAGAAGCCCGATTCGTACAAGGACTATCGCAAGATCTTGGATCGGAAGGACATCGATGCGGTGATGATCGCCACTCCGGATCATTGGCACACCAAGATCTCGGTCGAAGCGATGTACGCGGGCAAGGACGTCTACTGTGAAAAACCGTTGACGCTGACGATCGCCGAAGGCAAGTTGATCGAAAAGGTCGTCAAAGAAACCGGCCGCGTTTTCCAAGTCGGCACGATGCAGCGATCCGAGTCGAGCCAGCGTTTCTTGCAAGCGGTCGCATTGATCAAACATGGCCGTATCGGAACCGTGAAAAAGGTGACGTGTGGAATTAACGGAATGGAAGCATCTCCGGTGATTCCGGTCGCTCCGGTTCCGAGCGAACTGGATTGGGATTTCTGGCTCGGCCCTGCACCAAAGGTCGAGTACCGAGCGCTTCCGGAAATGCGTAAAGGCTATGGCGGCGGCGTACCGCTGTACAGCAATTGTCACTACGCGTTCCGAAATTGGCACGAATACGCTGGCGGTAAATTGACCGATTGGGGTGCCCACCACGTCGATATCGCATGCTGGGCACTCGGAGCGAGTGATACTGGGCCGAGCAAGATTTCGCCGCTTGAGTACACGTTGCCGGTCGAGCACAAGGACGGCTATCCCGTCGTCAACGACCAATACAACGCGGCCACGAAGTTCAAGCTCCGCGTCGACATGCCTAACGATGTCGAGATGATTATCACCAGCGAAGGTGACAACGGCATCCTATTCGAAGGCACCGAAGGACGCTTCTTTGTCAACCGCGGCAAGATTGTCGGCAAGCCCGTTGAGGATTTGAAAGACAATCCACTTCCCGACGGAGCGATCGAAGAGGTTTACGGCGGAAAGGTCAGCGCGAACCACACCGCCAACTTTATCGAAGCGATGGAATCACGAAAACAGCCGATTTCGGATGTCTGGTCGCACAACCGGATGCTGGAGATCTGCCATCTGTCGAACATCGCGATGCGGCTTGGGCGAGATTTGAACTGGGATCCGAACAAGCGAGAGATCGTCGGCGACCCCCAAGCCAATTCGTTCCTGGCCCGCGAAAACCGCAAGGGCTACGAAATCAACATGTAGTCCGTACAAACAGTTATATTGACGTTCCCGAAACGCGAGCCATCCGCGGCAGCAGCGCAAACCGCTGTCCAGGACGGCTCGCGTTTTTTCTGCTTCACACGCTGTGCTTGGGTACCCGAACCACGGGTGCCAAACGCAGTGCCCCGCCTATGGAAAGAATCGCTGACGATGTTGAAAACCTGCTGCCGATTGCGTCGTTCATTGTTTTTGCTTGTTACGTTGGGGCTGTTGCTCGCCAATCGTTCTGAGAATACCGGGACGGTCCTGTATGCCGAAGAACCGTCGACGATCGAGGTTCCCCACCGCATCGTCGACAGCTTTACTCATTTGGCCGATCAAATCACCCCTTCGATGCAGTGGGATGCTTCGACGGTTGCGGAGCATCAGCAGTGGCAGCGCGAATTGCAAAGCGTCGTCGTCGATTTGTTGGGGACGATGCCGCAGCGGGTGCCGCTGGAAGTCAAATGGGACGAAGAGAAACAGTTCGAAACCTTTACGCGGCACAAAATATATGTTCGCACCGAGCAATCCTATTGGGCCCCGGTCTACTACTTTGTGCCGCACGAGCGATCCGCTCCGCTGCCCGCGATCGTTTGCCTGCATGGACACAGCGGGATCCAGCCGTATATCGGCGAAGGAAAAAGCGAAGCGGATTTGAAGAAAATTCAAGACAGTCAACTTGATTATGCGGTCTTCCTAGCCAAACACGGCTATGTGACGGCGGCAATCAACGTCCGCGGGTGGAACGAAACGTCGGGAAATCAAGACGCGGGGATCAAGGGACTTCCGCGAAGTTGTACGCAGATGACCATGGATTCGCTGCTACTTGGAATGACACCACAAGGGTTGCGTTGTTGGGATGCGATGCGGGTGATCGATTTTCTGCAGAGTCGTGAAGACGAAGTGGATCCAGAAAAGATCGGCGTCGCGGGACTTTCCGGTGGCGGAACGTTGTCGATGTACTTACCGGTGCTGGACGAGCGAGTCAAAGTCGCGCTGATCGCAGGAGCGTTTTCGACGTATCGCTCGTCGATTTTTCCGATCCATCACTGCATCTGCAATTGCTTGCCTGGGATCATGCAGTATGCCGAGATGGCGGACGTGGTCGCCTTGTACGCTCCCCGTCCCGTGCTGCTGATCAACGGCGTGAGGGATCCGATCTTCCCAATCGCGGGGGCACGTGAGGGATTAGCGAAACTTCAGCAAGTCTATACGCTGCTGGGCAAACCCGAAAACATCGACGCAGACTTCTTTGACGGAGGTCATGCGTGGTCCAACCGCAAGACGCTCGAATTTCTACAGCAGCATTTTGGTGAGCCCACGACACCACAATAGCGGCGAAATATTTATACTCGTTTTATGTTTTAGTGGAAGATCGTCAACGGCTTGATGATTTAGTGAGCCGCGACGCGTCAGCGGCCGGGTCCCACGCACGCCCCGGTGCCTTACGGCCCACAGCTCACCCATTGCGAATTGCGTTTGGATTAAATCAAAAAGCTCTTGACGGCTTGTTGATTTAGTGAAGGTTCCTGCGGCTAGGGGTGTAGGATGGACTTCCTAGTCCGTCGATGGTGGATTCGACGGACTAGGAAGTCCATCGTACGACTAAATCAACAAGCCGTTGAACAGTTCCGCTACGCTAAAATTTAGCGGTGACCAAGCACTCACATGAAATCCGCCTGCCCTCTCGCCCCCTCACCCTTGCCGCAACATTCGGTCCCTCCGCAAAAATCCCATGTCTGAAAAAAAAGTTACCGTCGCACCGTCGACCTATTCTCGCAGTTTCGCTCGCCGCCGCTTTCTCGAATTCTGTGGCCTCGGTGCCGCGTCAGCGTTCTATCCGCAGATCGCCGCTGCAGCCGAATCCGCTCGTTCGGGAAGCGAAACGGAGGTGGATCTCGTCATCATCGGTGGCGGTCTCGGCGGTTGTGCCGCGGCGCTCGCAGCAACCCGCATGGGCAAACGAGTGTTGTTGACCGAACCGACCGATTGGATCGGTGGACAACTGAGCCAACAAGGAGTGCCACCGGACGAACATAGCCATATCGAGACGCATGGATGTACGGCGAGTTATCGTCAGTTCCGCCGAAATGTTCGCGATTATTACCGCAGAAACTATCCGCTGACCGAATCGGCCAAAAACAATCCGCGACTCAATCCAGGCAACGGCAACGTGTCGCGACTTTGTCATGAACCGCGAGTCGCCGTCGCGGTGCTGGATGCGATGTTAGCTCCAGCGATCAGTGCGGGACGATTGACGGTCATGCTCAACACCAAACCGGTCAAAGCCGAGGTGGATGGCGATCGTGTTCGATCTATAACGCTAAGCACCGATCAAGGAGCGGAATTTCAGGTGACGGCGCCGTACTTTATCGACGCCTCGGAACAAGGCGACCTGCTGCCGCTGACCAACACCGAGTATGTCACCGGAGCTGAGTCTCGGCACGATACCAAGGAATCACATGCTCCGGAAAAGGCCGATCCCGATAACATCCAAGCGTTCACGTGGTGCTTTGCGATCGACCACATCGATGGTGCGGATCACACGATCGATCGCCCCAAGCAATACGATTTTTGGAAGGATCATACTCCCGATTTGACCCCGCCGTGGCCGGGAAAACTTTTGTCGCTTCAGTATTCTAAACCCAACACGCTGAAACCCCACGACCTGGCGTTCGTGCCGCCTACCAAGAACGCACCGCCGCCGAAAACCAAAGCACTGAACCTGTGGCTGTATCGCCGTATCATTGATCCGGCTAACTTCCTGCCAGGCACTTACGACAGCGGGGTGACGATCGTCAATTGGCCGCAGAATGATTACATGCTCGGGAATTTAATCACAGGCGACGAGCAAGAAATCGCCAAACACCTCGAAGGTGCGCGGCAGTTAAGTCTATCGCTGTTGTATTGGTTGCAGACCGAAGCACCACGTCCAGATGGTGGCGCCGGTTGGAAAGGACTTCGTTTGCGCAAAGACATCATGGGCACCGCGGACGGGTTGGCAAAGTATCCATACATTCGCGAGTCACGCCGGATTCAAGCCGAATTTACGATCCTCGAACAACACATCTCCAGGGCCAACCGGCAGGCTGTGGCTAAAAACGCCGGCGGTAAAGTCACGGCGGCTCCGTTTCACGATTCCGCCGGAATTGGTTATTACCATTTGGATTTACACCCAAGTTCCGGCGGCGATAACTATATCGACTTTGCCAGCGTTCCGTTTCAAATTCCGCTGGGAGCTTTGATCCCACGACGAACCGAGAATCTGATCGCAGCCTGCAAAAACATTGGCACCACCCACCTTAGTAACGGGTGTTACCGCTTGCATCCTGTGGAGTGGAGTATCGGTGAGGCGGCCGGCGCGTTGGCCGCTCATTGTTTGGATCAGCGCGACAGTCCACGCGGCGTTCGAAATCAATCCAAATCGCTGACCGCATTTCAGAGCGTGCTAAAGGGTCAAGGTTTTGAACTCGTTTGGCCAACGTGATCGCGACGTTAGCCCTTATGTAGCGGAACTCGTCAAGAGTTTCGAAGATGCTTGCGCTGGGCCGCTAAAACTCTGGTGTGGACGTCGGAAATTGCACGCAGCTTTTCTTCCGGCCTATAACGTAGTCACCTCTCCCTAGCCTACAAAGACTGCTGTTATAGTAGCAATCGCATAGGCCGGAGGCCGAAACATGACCTGCCGTTGGCGTGAGCCAACGGTTTCGGGGCGACCTGGCGCCGTAAGGCCGGAGGCCGAAACACTGGCCGAGATTGTGTCGCCCGCTGGGCTATATTTCCCCACCTCCACTAGCCGGTGGCTCACGCCACCGGCAGAGGGTGTGCCGGCCTCCGGCCTGTAATCAACGCTACTAAATCAGCAGTCTCCGAAGTTGGTGCAGAGGTGGCAGGAGTCTTTCAATAGATTGCCCGTTCTACCAAACGCTGTGAACCATTTGGAGGTTGCAAATTACGGCATTTGCGTTCCGTAGCTACGCTCGCCAGAGCGTGGATGATTGCCAGCCAATACGATTCACCACCTTCTGGCGAAGGTAGCTACGAGAAAATGCTTCACAGCGTTGCGTAGATACGCTCGCCAGAGCGTGGATGATTGCCGGCCAGTACGAATCACCACCTTCTGGCGAAGGTAGCTACGAGAGAATGCTTCACAGCGTTGCGTAGCTACGCTCGCCAGAGCGTGGATGATTGCCGGCCAATACGATTCACCACCTTCTGGCGAAGGTAGCCACGAGAAAATGCTTCACAGCGTTGCGTAGCTACGCTCGCCAGAGCGTGGATGATTGCCGGCCAATACGAATCACCACCTTCTGGCGAAGGTAGCTACGAGAAAATGCTTCACAGCGCTCCGTTTTTGCGCTAGCCACGGTTCCGGCGCTGAACCGAGGCCAGCTCACTAACAGCTAACGGGGTTTCACCCAATGATTCCTGGCTAAATGCCTAGCAGTTCGAGCTTGCGTCTAATGCCATCTAATTTGTTTTCACGCTCGCGGCGATAAAATCGTGCCACTGGAATCCGTCGGGAAGATGACGATCCGCCACGAATTCGAGGTGCAAGATCCGTCGGTGTCGCGTCGTGCCTGGTTTCGATGAACCGCTGCTGTGCGTGATTAGCGGCCGCATCGCCAACATGTCACCCGCGGCGGCGTGTATGGTCACTGCCGCCTCGGCGCCCGCCCCTTCGCTGGTACTCGAAACGTGAGAACCGGGGATCACGCGTAATGGACCGTTCTGGTCGGTGACGTCGTCCAAATGCAATCGCAGCGTCAGCATCTGTCGCAAAACATCGTCACTGGCAACGACATGTGGAACACCTGATTTGACAGTGGGACGTGAAAATTTTGCCGAGCGATGCGAGTTGTCCTTTACCGCGATCGCGGTGTCTTTATGCCAGGGAAGCGTCCAAGTTCGGTCGGGCGGTTTGTCAAAAAACAAAACACGCACCAATCCAAATTGATCGCCCAAGATGCAGTTCAGGATTTCAAACGGTTTGCCTTCACGCCAAAATGTTTGGATCTCCGGAACGACGTCCAACAGGTTACGTGCCGCATAGACGTGTCCGCGACTCGATCGTGCTCGTTGCACATCCGATTCCACGATAAATGCCTGCTCGCATGCGGTACTCAATCGCCCGACGGTTTCCAGATCCACTGCGGCATTAATCTGAGTGAATCCATTGTCGTGCATCTCCATCGCGGCTTGTTCGTTCATCAATCGTCCGTGTTTTCAGCTTGTGAATTGCTGGAAAAGGTCTTCATCACGCTGGTTGCCAGGGCAATCATTTTGCCATCACGCGACCATTCGCCGCCAGCGACCGCAGCCATGCGGCGGTTCTCGAGCAACGGATATTCACGCGGGGACCCATCGCGATGAATCATGAACATCGACATGCTGCCGTAGGCTGGATCGCTGTCACTGTACATAATCCCGTCTCCGTCGGGGTGGCAGGCGATGTTCGCATAATTGCCGCCCGTCAACAGGGTCTCAAACCGTTGCTGCGATCCATTGACGCTGACGACCGCCAATTCACGTTGGCGGGTTTGCCGATGGCTTCCTACAAAATAAAGCTCTTGGCCATCGGTGGACCAATCGAAATTCCAATAGATTTGTGAGTAGCGTTCTGCGAGAGGACCTGTCAACAACGCGCGTTTCTGATTGGTTTTTAAATCTAGAACGAACAAATTGTGTCCTTTCACATCATTGTCGGTAAAGGCAACTTGGTCACCGAGCGGCGAGATTTGAATGCCCCATCCCGATTGGCTGATGACTCGACGGTTGCTGCCGTCAAGGTTCATCATCATCATCCCCTCGAGCGACGAAAACGCGATTTGTTTGCCATCGGGCGTAAAGGTCGGCATCAACCCTAGCCCTAGGTCACGTAAATCAGTACCGTCAATGTTCACCATGAAAATCCGTGCGGATCGCGAGGATCCCGTCCACGTGTCAAAGGCGACCTTGGTCCCATCGGGTGAAAACTCTGGCGATCCATGGTTGCCCAAATCGTCAATGCCTTTGGTGATCTGCCGGATCTGGCTTCCGTCGGCGCTGGCGACAAAGATTCGATTTTCACCGTTGGATGCTCCGACCTGCGCAAGCTGATCGGCACGAATGTCAATCTTTCGCCAATTCGCCGTGGCAAGTTCGGCACGCTGTGCAATCGTCACCAAACGCATCTTCTGAGTCGGTTCGTCTGGTACTTCGAACGATTCAAGGTGGCGGAATTGCGAACTCGTATCATCCTTGATCAATAGGTGCAATTGTTTCCCTCGCCTCGCAATCCGCATCGTTCCCGATGTCGATTCCCATCCCAACGGTTTGTTGACGACGGTCGGTCCGCCGTTGGGATTTTCGGTTTGCAGCACCGAATTGATGACTCGCTTGCCACGCCCGTGTTCATCGCGCGAGAGACGGGCACTTACCGCGTTCGCAGAGACAAAAGGAACAATCAGTCTCGCCATCGCCACTTCGCCCGATTCCAACTTTAGATCGCTGTAGTCCAACGAGACATCGAAATCCCCTTGCATTTGCATATTACAGACGATCGACGATTGAGTCCACTTGTCAGGACTACGGATTGCAAATGTCACCCCTTTGTTTGAACGCGTGATGGTCGCATACTGTTGCCCCTCGATCGCGAAAAATTCACTTGGCAACCCGTCACGTGTGAAATCGTGAGCAAACTTCGACTCTAACTGATCACGTGTCGCATCGAGTTGCACCACGGTCTGATTGGCAAGCGGTTGGCGATCCAGCGTAGGCAGCACCGTCGGCCATTCGCCTCGCAGCATCACTTCCTTGACTCGCGCGGATGACTGATCGGCGAAATAGAACAACCCAAACGTGCGTGCTGCGTCGGCATCTAGCGGCCCCACATAGATGGGTTCGTCATTTAGCTTCAATTCAATCGTGCCGCCACGTACGATCATCTCCATCGCGTTCCATTCGTCATTTCGCAGCAGATCGCCCGGAGCTGCTCGCTGATTCTCAGCAATCACATGACGATTGACTTTGTTGGCAAACGTTTCGTCATATCTGCCATCGGTAATCGAGTGAACTGCAACGCCGTTCTGTTCCAAGAGAAAGGCGGTTCGATCGATTGCCGGATGGACTGTGGTTTCCCCCTCGGAATGAAAAAACAGGTAACGGATCGAAGCATCTTCGCACACGGGACGCTGATAATACAGCAATTGCTCATCCCCGGTTCCCGCAAACTTCGTACTTCGTTCACCAACAATCTCACCATCCTGCCAGCGCCAGGGCAGATGTTCGCCGTTCACATCGTGATGGTAATAAGACCGCCAACCGGAAATCCCCTCGGTATCAAGCCGCACCGCGTCTGGAATCGTGGCATCACCGCTGACTCGCAAGTCGAGCAAGCGTGTCGACTGTTTGTACGCCTGACGAATCGCGATCCAAGGGAATCCCGGCTGAACGGGAAGCTGCAAGACTTCGCGTCCATCGGCAAACACCGTGCACACCCCGTTTTTCACCGAGAAACGTTGATGCAGTAAAAGGCCTTCGGCTGACAGATCTGGATCGATTTTCGTCGAGGTGAGGGGGCCATCGATCGGACCGTTTCGGATGTTCCATCTGGAAACCTGAATACACTGTCCGCCAATCAAGACCTGACATCCCGTGCTATTTCGCAGTGAATGCTGAAATTCGAACTCAAAGTCGCCTTCGAGCGGATAGCGATAAAAGATTTGTTCGATCCCGTGACCCCCAATCGCTTGCATTCGCCCTGGCTTGGCAACCCAAGTCGCCTTGCCGCCCCCGGCTAAACGCTTCATCGCATCGACTGGCGACGACACAACCCAAAACTTGGGTTCGATTTGTGGTAGGTCCACATCCTCGGCTTGAATTGCAACGTCAAGGAATTGCAAGACATTGAGCAATTCGATTCCAACTGTATTCGCATCGTTGAATGTGGCAGGTTTAAGCATCGTCAACAGATCCGCCAGGACGCTGGCGGCATCGGGATCATCCGCAAACGCGTGAGCCACCAAGACCTCGGGCCAAAGTTGATCCGGCGTCAGATCCGGTGCTTCACTCACCCATTTGTAAAGCGTTTCAAGGCTTTCGTGAGCGTGATCAACGTCTCCTTGGGCTGCTTGAACCAATGCCAACATCGCCGCCCGAGCACGCTTTTGCTCGAGCGTGTCGTCGGGACCTTGCTTGATCTTTAACATCAGTTCCAACAGCCGCCCCAACGCCTTTGCGGTTGCAATGAGTTCGGTCGCAGGAGCAATCAAATGCCCATGCGAATGATGGCCGGCGTTGTGTTGATGTTCGCCAGAGGTTTCGTTGGCGTCCTGAGGAACGAAATGGCCATCAAGGCGAAACGTCCGATGCGAGGATCCCGGCAGTACCCAGTCGGATAAAAATGCGTAGCGTTGTTCAGGCTCCATTTCACTAGCCAAACGAATGATTTCTCGCGTGTTCGAGCAAAGAATCGCCTCCGGGAAAAGATCCGGTGCCGAATTGAGGGCAACTTGATCGGGAGTGACATCGGCCTGCAAGAATCTCTCGACGTCGATTGTTTGTGGCCAATCGCCTCGCAACTTTGCCGCACGCACTCGAACCGACTCTTTTGACGGGTCATGATAGAAACCGAGACGCGTGTCATCGAGCTCGTCAATCGTCCGTTCATAGATCAACGTATCGTTAAGTGTGACACTGACGTTGTCATCAGTGCGTTTCAACAGAACATGGTTCCATTGGTTGTCCCGTAGAGGTAACGACCGGGGCCCTCGCCGTGCGAGTGGTTCCAGCAAGGCGTTGTCCTCTGGTAACCCGGTCCATTCGAGTTCTCCGTCGGTGACCCAGTGCACCTTCACCCCGGTTGGCTCGATCAGAAAAACGAGTTTCCCAAGTGCAGGATGGACCACTTGATCGCTGGACGATAAGAACTCGTATTCGAATGTTTCCTCAGTGAGTAACGGACGCACGTAGCGGAGCAGCCGTTGACGTCGCGGCGAATCGGTTTGCACGCTTTGCAGCACTCCCTCGTTGACTGTCCATAGCGCGTCGTCTGTTTGCTCTGCATACGTCGACCATCCATGTCGCGAGTCTTCGCCGATCATCGAAACTTCATTTAGCACAAGCGGGGATCCCGACAGTTTGGGATTGCGATAGCGATGGTTTGGCAGGCCCTCGCCGTGCAACAACAACCAAGGCGACGTCTCGGTCGCCGCCGCAGTCCGTACTGGGTGACCATTGACCCAAAACCGTAGCGTCCCCGCTTGCCTCTCAATCGCACGACGATTGAGCTCGAACCGACGATATCCCTCCCATCTGACGTCGAGTCCTCCATACCCCGCGTAATTGTCATCGCGACTGCCGGTCGCAAGCTGCTCGATTTGAAAGCGAAAATCTCCGCTAATGGGATAGCGATACAGAATCGACGATGGTCCCGCGGTTGCCTGCATCAGATGCCCTTCATAAAGGTACCAACGCGAATTTCCCGGTATGCGAATCCAATCCTGATTTAGCTGAAGGGATTTCGTTTCTGGCACCGCACGAGATCGCAGCTGAATCTCTCGCAACCACTGTTTTAGCGACATCGGAACCGAATCGGATTTGTCCAGCAGTGTCGCAATCGTATCAACAAGGCTGGCGTGCGAATCCGACTCTACCGCGACGGCGGCAACCACGACGGCTTGTATTGCATTGGGATTGGCTTCCGTTTTCAATTTTTCGAGCCAAGCGTCCTTCCGATCTTCGATGGTCGTTGCATCCACCCCACGTGCCCCAGCAATCGAAAGCAGCAGTGTGAGATAGTCAGCGTTGCTGCCTGACCTCGCGTTCACCTGCTGAGTCAACTCGTGCAGACGTCCGATTTCTTTGGCCGTGCTAACGAGTGACCACGCCGAGCTGAAAAGCCCTTCAACGTGTGCGACGCTAGGAACTGCAAACACGTCGGTCTGTGGGCGTTTGCCGATCAAACGAGCGAATTCACGCGGTGGAGCTTCGACATTACAGAGGCACGCAAAACAAGCAAGATCCTCTTTCACTGAGTCCGGCAGCGTGAAATCGTTGAGTATTTCGTAACGCTCGTCGGCGGACAATTGCAGCAAATGCCGGTTGATCGTTGCTGCCCGCGCACCGAGCATATCCGACGACGCTGATTCGGACATCGCAACCGATTCGCGGAGCGATTGCACGAGGTTCGCATCATTGATTGCATCGAGCCTTAGATTCTGAGCATGGACGAAAGTCGCAGACAGGGTGATTAGGATGACGAGAAGAATTCGGGTCAAGGGATCATTCCATCTAAGAAGATTCAATTTTTCGATTGCGTTTTGAATATTTAGGTCTGGGGTGTTCTCAATCGCAAATTAACGCTGGTAAATCGGCAGCAGACCGTAGGCGGGAGTCAGCGCTAGGATCGCTAGCGAGGTGCTATAGGTCTGGCCAAAATGTTTTTCGTTGGCGCCGCCCGCAGGCCATCCGCCGCTATCGGTTTGTTCCTCGAGCATGCCGGCGGCGATTTGCGGGAAGATCTGATCCCAGGCGTCCCCGCCGACTTGTGCCATCGCTTGGCTGCTGTAATAGCTGGCCAAATAGTAATAGTTGTTTTGCCAAGGATTAGGGTACGCCCGGCTGCGGAACCATCGTACCGCAGTAGCGACCCCTTCGTGGTCTTGGCGTCCACCCAAGATCAACGTCAGTGTCGCCGAGGCGGTATTGGCCAGAGAGATCTGCGGATTCGATGGTTGCGACTCGACAGGCCGGTATCGAAACACTCCTTTTTCGTGCTGCGACAGATCGCGTTCGTAGCATCGTTGGACAAAATCCAAGCCTTCGTCGAAGTATTGTTTGGGGACATTAAATTCCGCGTTCCGCGCCGACCGCAGAAACATTAACGCCCACCCGGTGACGGACATGTCCGACGATGCCGTTGGGCTTTCGGGATACCCGTACCGCCATCCGCCGTTGTCGGCTTCGGCCGCCTTGGTTCGCGATTGCACCTCGCGGTGATAAATCAACGCCCGATGGATTGCCTCTTCAATTCGTTCGGATCGTTCGCCTGAGCACATTCCATAGACTTCGCCAAGCATCAATCCCGCAATCGAATGGTTGTACACGACGGTCTGCGATGGGGTCAGATGTTGTGACGGAGGAATCACTGGCAACAGGGAAAAGTAACCGCGACGCCGCTGCGTGCTCAGCACAAAGTCGATCCCCCGCGTGATGTTTTCGCCATACGGTCCTTGATCGGGCAGATGACCACGCGAAAGAAACGCCATGATTGCCATCGACGTGACGGCGGGTTGAGCGATCTCGTCGCTGGGGAAACGACCATCTTCGGCTTGTTGGCTGGCCAACCACTTTAATCCACGGTCAACCGAGGACTCCACTCGCGCCCACTGGCTGGCCGGAAGTGCGGCGCTCAAATTTGTGTTGGTTGTGATCACCGAACCGCTGTCTTGTTGTCCATAGACGTGTTGCCCATCGATTATCCCCAGCAAGAACCCGATTGTCGTCAACAGCACCAGCGTACCGATGCAACGTGCACTCGCCTTGATCGAGTCCCCGGAAAAAGCGACAGCGAAAAACCGCCGACATCGATTGCCGTTCTGCAAATTGCTAGTCTTCATCGATTGTCTGCATCAGTTCGCGGATCTGGTCTTGGTATTGTTCGATGGCTTTGCGATAGGCCGCAGGCGGTTGTTTGCCGCGAACCTGCCAAAGCCCATCATCGAGCGTGGAAAGCAGTTTGTTCCATTGTTGATCGGGAATTGCTTTGCCAGCGGAGATCGCTTGCAGTAGCGTCGCGGCCTCGTCCGATTGGACGATTCGCTCCCACGCGGCACGGTCGCCATTATCGTCGTCAGAAAGATCGATCATTTTCTGCACGTCCTCGGCGAGCTGTTCCAAGCGGCGTCGTTGCGCTTCGGTCGTCTTCGGATCGTCTCGTTGTTCTTGGATTTCGACCAACGATTTTTCGAGCATCTGCTGAGCCTTCTTTGCTTCTTCGCGTTTCTCGCGTTGCTCGTCCGATAGCTTCTGTGGCTCAGGCTTGTCCTTTTTGGCGTTTTTAGAAGCTCGCTTCATTTTCATTGCTTCTTTTGATCTTGCTGCAGCGGCCTGTCCCGATTCTCCGAGGGCCCCCGCGCCGCTCTGCTGCCAGAAAACCGAATCCGCGATCACACGCAGATTTCGCGGGCGATTGGGAATCCCCAATTGGGCCGCAATATTAGGCTCGCGTTCGAGTCGTGCTAGAAACTCATCGAGTGTGGGATCGCGAAGGTCGGCAATATTCGGATTTTGCATATCGTATTGGTCCAACGCGTCGACGACGGCATGACGAATCTTGTCGAAGAGCTGTTCGGCGTCGATCAACCGCTCGGTGGCAAGTTGTTGTTGTCGGGCGGCGGAATCGAGTTGCGTCTGACCTGCCCGAAATGCTGCTGCGGCTTGGTTGAACGTGATCGTCTCCATCAACCGATGCAATTGCTCGATCATGACCGCGATCTCGTTGGGGACCGAAGACTCCGCGAACTGTTGAAATTGGCCGTCTAATTCGGTCTTCATGTCAAGCATTTCGACTCGCAACATTTGCGTTTCGACGGCGATGCGATGCTGTTCCGTTTTGACAATCCGCGAAAAAGATTGTTCCGCCAAACTTTGGCTCAATATGGCCCAGGCGTCTGCCTGGTCGGCGACGGTCCGCGTTTCCAACATGCGAGGCTCGACGTAGTCCGTGATCGCATCGACCGCCTCGTTTTCGAACAACAAACGATCGAGCGTTGCAGAGAAGCGGTCGAATTGGGCGACCAGTGTCCGAGCATGATCAACCAAAGAGCTCTTTTCTTCCACGGCCCCCGCCGCTGCGATTACCTTGTCAGCGTCAAAGCTGATGGTGCGAGCGAGACTCGCGATCTGTTTCGCTTGACGAATGACATCTGCGGGGGTGCCAACGGCAGCATCAAGTTCAAGCGGCATTTGCTTTTCGATCCGTTCGGCTAGTTCCGCAGCATCTTTGGCCAACTCCGTTGCCGAGTGTAAACGCAATTCGACGATGATCGTCCACAGATCCGGCTTTTGACTTTCGTCAATCTGTAACCATCCCAACACTTCTTCGGTCGCATCATATTGTCGCTGCGAGATATCGGTTAGTCGGTCTCGCAACGAATTTCGCCGGCGTTTGACTAATTCGAGATATCGGGAAAGCAGTCGCGGATCATCGCCGAGCATTTGCGCGAACTCGTCCATCATCTCGCGACGCAGCTTGACGACTTCCGCGAAGCGATCGAGGTATTCTTGGTCGACCTCGATGATCCCCATTTTGCGTTCGAGCGGGTTACGGTTCTGCCGTGATTCCCGCATCAAGGTTCGTCGCTTCTCGATATAGATCTCGTACATTGTGACGGTTTCGTCGAGCGAACGTTTCAACTTCTTTTCCTGAACCACACGGTCGTAGCGTTTCAGCAAAGCATCCAATAACTCTCGTGCACGGACCACGTGTTGCAGCGACACCGTGGCATCCGCGTCGCTGGCGTTGGGTCGTTGGATGGCGGCGAACACACGGTCTCGGGCCGGAGTGACGTGGGTCCGTGCGATGTCGACCATTTGCAGTCCCACAAAGGCATATTGATTCTGTTTCGTTTGCTCTCGCAGATCCGCGACATACGCTTCGATGTTTCCTAGTCCGACATCCAACCGCCGGAACTGTTCTGCCCGATCCGCATCGGCGATTCGGTGGTCGAGCAATTGCTTCAGCCCCGTTTCGACCTCAGCGAGCATTTTGTCGATCGCGACAACGTTATCACGCACCTCCATTTCTTCGCCAGGAAGATCGTTCGCCTCGGCAATCGCGGCCAATCTTGCGGTAATTTTCAACCGCCGTCGTCCGGTCATCGTGTTTTGGCCGCTACGACTGCGTTGTGGCTCGAGTGAATACTTCGCAGGAGGCGGCGGTGGTGTGTTGCTGGGGGATGGTTTAGCAGTAACATTCTCCAGACTGGATGCCGCCGGCGACGCTGCGTCATCTCGTTTATTCGGCTCGGGCATCGCATTGGAGGGGTCCGAGTCACGTTTTTGAGCCGCTTCCTCCGTGACGACATTATCCTTGTTCGCTACGTCACGATTTGACTTGTCTTTCTCGACGCTGTCGTTTTTGCCAGCAGTTTTGGCGGTTGAACTTCCGTCGCGGTTTTTCGCAGTTTGATCCCGTGGATCGTCGGCAGTCATTTGCGGCGAGTTTGTTTCGCTGGCGTCCCCGCGAGCTTTATCGTCCTCTGATTTTTTTGCGATTTGTTTGTCTGAGGACGCTGGTTCCTTCGCCTTCGGGTTCTGTTTCGAGGCGGGATCGGATGCAGACTGATACGCATCCGATCGGGACGGATTGGCAACGGCGGCCGGATCCTTGTCGGTCTCGTTCGGCACGGTTTGAGGCTTTTCGGATTGCTTGGCAGTGGAATCCGCTAGTGTTGGCATCCGATCAGTGTCATCGCTGTCTTGACGGGCCAGTCCTTCTTCGTTGGCTTTAAGCGACGTCGCATTGCTTTTGGTGGCCGGATCGTCAGCTGTTTGCTTCGGTATCGCTGCGATCCGCGTCCCATCTTGGTCGCCGGTATTTGGAGCAGGCGGCGACGAAGGATCCGGCGGCGACGGCGAATCAGGCGTCGAGGGCTCTGCGGCGGGGACATTGCGATTGTCAGAAACGCGGACTGCATAACTGATTTCGCTTCCTTCCGGCAAATTTAGCTCCTTTAAATCGAGCTGGGTTTTCCACATCACATGCTTTTGCATCTTCTGGTCGCCAAGCGGAATTTCTTTCACCGCGACGACTTTTGGATTTCCCTCGGCGTCTTTCTGTGTTTCGTCGTAAATCACCAACTCCGCGGTGGCAATTCCGTGATCGTCATGGGCTTCGAATTCGATCTCGATCGTTTCATCGACGGCGACCGCCATCTCATCGGTCGGGCTGATGACGCGTGCAACAGGAGCTTTGTCTTCGATCACGTCGATCCGGCAGAACGTTTTTCGTTGGTTGGTCAATCCATCGCGACTCTCTAACATAGGACGAATCACGACATCGTCGATCAGTTGCATGCGGAATTGGTACCATCCATCCGCATCCGGCACTAAGTCTTGCACCGTTTCATTCTGCGACGTTTGATCGGATTCCACATCGCGGACCGATTGCTTTGGTGCAGCGATGGAAATCGAAAGGCGTTGCGGAGATTCAAGAGGCTTGATCGCCAACGTCAGATAGCTGCCCTGGACAACCTTGATACGTCGTGGAAGTAGGTCGCGATGCACGCTCGGACGATCGGTATACTCAGGGAACTCGATTGAAAACTGCAACTCTGCAATCTCAGGGTAATCGATCGCTTGTACATGATTCCAATCGGTTTGTGCGTCGCCCGAGCGAATGCGGTAGCTCAGCGATTGATCGACACGCAATGGGTGCGAAAACTGATCCGCTATTTCGTCGTCCGGTCGCAGTCGATGTGTTTGTTCATGCCCCTCGTCGTCTCGCAGCGTCAACATCGCCATCGAACGACTCACTCCGCTCAGCTTCGTGACCAGATTGATGGTGTCACCGCGAGGCACTCGCAGATCACCCGTCACATTGGTTAACTGTGTCGCGGTAATGTTCGTCGTGGGATTCCAGAACCGCTGCAACAAAATTGAAATTTGTTCGGGACTAGCTGCAATCATGCCGACAAGGATGATGCCCATGATGGCGGCGGCCACAATCGTCCGTCGAAGTGGGACCGGCGACGCAATTGCATCGGGGCGGACAATTCGCTCCATCGCGATTGCTTCGCTGGTGACCTGGGCCGCCATCGCCTTGGCAGTTGCCGAATCAGCGGATTGATCGCGTGTTGACAAACTTGCGACCGTAGACCAACGCTCTTCCAATTGGGGGACGCCGACGTCGACACAACTCGCGGCGTGATGCCATCCCAATGATCGACGGATCGGATTGATTCCCATCACGATCACCATGATCACCGTTGCGATCAACGTTGATGACGTCATCAACAGTCGCACCGGGGGATTCATGAACGGAAACAACCAATCCAGTGCCATCGATAGCATCATCAATGAAAGCAACACGCACCATCCGACCGAAAGGGCGCGGATGGCAGCGTAGATTGCGTGCCGCCATCGAACCGATCTCAGTTTGACGGTCATAACAGAGGGTAACGGACGCGTAGAAATTGAAGCTGACACGATTACGAAAGCCCTCTCCACTTGCGAATAATCCATTCGATTTGCAAACACCCAAACACGAGCCACAGATACCGCCAACGCAGCCATAACGGTTGACGCTGGACGCGGTGGGTGACGATCGGATCCAAATTCGTCAGCTCGATGATTTCGCTCACTGCGGTGGGCGGTAAAACTTGGCCACCACTCAATTCCGCGACTTGTCCCGCCAACACGCGATTGCACCGCGTATCGACAAGCTCGGTGGGCAAGTCAGCCTGTACTGTAAAGGTGGCTGACGCGATTTCCGGGGTGGCTTCGGCTGCGTCGATTTCCGCAAGCGAATCAACCAAACTGCCACCCGGTTGAGCCTGATAGACCCCCGGTGCCAACGAGCGAATATCGGCTCGATAGTGGCCTGGACGCTCCGGGTCCGCCGCCAGTGGAACCATTCGCTCGTCATCACCCGAAATCAGACGCAGATTTAGCACATCGGTTGCACCGCTATCTTCGATCACGGGGTTGCCGTCGGAGTCAAGCAATTCAACTTCGACATCCACGGTCTGGTCGGTTTCATAGAGCGTCTTGCTGGTGCGAATTCGTACTGAACGGTTGCCAGCGGACAGATCCGATGCGATTGCCCATCGCATCAATTGACCCCAGAAACGATAGTGCAACTGATCGCCACGCAAAAAACGCAAACGGTAGGTATCTGGTCCGGCTAAATAGACGACACGGCCTCGCCCCACCGGTTGCCAACACAGGAACGTCGAATCGGACAAGTCGGCATCACTTGCGTTGGCGCCGAGGTCACGGGGGGCCGCCGCGATCAAACTGCGAGCCGTTGGCAGCGGCGACCGCCAACGCGATACTTGATGGAGCGGTGAAAAACGATTGACAAAGTCCCATGCATCGCGTGTCGCCGAATCCGTTTCGCCGATCATTAGCGCCACGTGCGATCTTCCCTGCTCAGTCACGCGGAAGGAATATTCACGATTTACCTCGTCAGCTTCCTCGACCGGGCGAACCGGCACAACCTCGGCTAGCGGATGGTCCACATAAGCCTGGGGCATCGCAGCATCGCCAGCGATCATGATCAATGTGCCACCGCGAGTCCGCAAGTATTGCCGTAGCGACTCTTGCGATTGGGCCGGGAAATGATCGGGATCGATGTCGCCCAAAATAACGACATCGTATTGATCCCACTGGTCGACGGTGATCGGGAACGTTTTCGTTTCCTCACGACGACCGGTTGCGATCACTCGCGGATGGTAGAGCAATTCGTCGACCTCGACCTTATCATCGCGACGAAACAACTGTGCCAGATAACGATATTCCCAGCGTGGATGTTCATCCGAGAGCAGCACCTTAATGTCACTCCGCGTCACGTTGATCTCAACTTCTCCGAAATTGTTCTCCAGCGTCATTTCGCCATCAAGCGGTTCCACGGCGATTTGAAAGTTAGCCGTACCAATTTCGGAGACACGCTGGTCAAATCGAACGCGGTGGCTAGCGGAAGCCGAGTCAATCAAAACATTTCGAAAATCGATGACTTGCCCGTCCTGCATCAGTTGCACCAGACAAGTCTCACCCAAACACTGGTAGGCTTCCAAATGGGCCTCGATGACCACTGCGTCGTTTCGCATTGCAACGATCGGGGCACTGGTCGAAATCAAATCGACATCCCGCAGTCGCGACGGGTTACCAATGGGGACGACGTACACCGGGGAACCTTCCATCTGTGTCGCAATTTCTGTTGGCTTTCGCTCGCTGGCGTGATTGTGTGCGACGTCTGAAAGTACAAAGGTTGCCGCGACCGGTTGATCTTGCCGCATTCGATCGACATGTCGCAGCCCTGCGGACAAATCCGTTGCCTTCACCAAGTCATCGCGGTCCGCCAATTCGCTTAGAAACATCTTTGCTTCGTTGTCGCCCGAAAGATCACGCGGCGCGTCATCAAAGAAGCTCCAATGAACGTCCGCAGTTTCTTTGATCGAATCCAAACTCGCATCGCTAAGCTGGTTTAAGAACGCGGCGACACGCTGGCCGCGGGCTCGGTGTTGGAAGGCGGTTGATGCGACCCCACCACGGTCATGCGACGCAGAGGCATGCTTGGAAAGTTGCTCGGCAAGCTCGATCGAAACTCGGCGTGCAATCGCCGTTCGTCCCACCAGATCGGTAAGCCCTTCACGCCAACCGGCTTCGCTAGGTGTGCGATCTCGCTGCAGCGTCTGGGCAAGATCAACCAACGCATCGCACTCGGGGCTCTCCAGCAGCGTCGACAAACGAGCAAGCAATGGGACGATCGTGTCTGAATCCCGCACGTCGGCAGATGTTCCCACGTCACGGATTTGATTTAAATGCATCCTCGATCGTGTAATCGCCTTGCTGGCCAAACGAACATGCTCGCTTACCAAACGTTCGCCGCCATGTTTTTCGAGGTCGCTGATCGCAGCGGACAATTCGTGATGGGCCACTCCAAGTCCCGCGATTGTCCGGTCTGCCAGTGCGATAGGCTCAGTAAGCGACGAATCGGTGTGCCCGCCGTGGTTCGAGAGCGCCCAACGCAGATCGTCCGCCGTTCCAGATGGATCGACCGTCGCCATGCTGGCACTGACATCGGATAGAATGACCACCGCCTTTTTCGTCGATGTCGATTCTTCAAGAACACTTGTAGGAGCGAGCAACATCCAAAGCGCGGTTGCAATCGCAAGCACGCGAAGAAGCAAGAACAGTGACGTGGTCTTCGCTCCCAAAATGCGTCGTTCGCGATACAAAGCCCACACCATGACGGCGGCGCAAATCAGCGTGACCAAGACAATCAGCGGAAGATTGAACGGGTGTTCGAGCGTAATGTATTGCTGGGTGGTGGTTTCCGTGGCTCCCATCGTTCAATTGACCTCCGATGGTTGTGCGTCAACGTGGGACCTGCGTTCGGTTAGGTTCGGTTGGCCCGAGACGGCATTGTCGATCGTCACTCCCAACGTGGGGGCATCCATTTCGGAATACTCGGGGATTCCCGCCACACCAAAACGCTCGCGAGCCAGAATGCCCGAAAGGACTAATTCGCCAGTGATCAGCAAAATCAGTCCCGTCAATAGATAAGGCCACAGCGGATCGGATTGCGTCGACGCCGTCGCGGACAACCGCTCGATTGACGGGTTCGCGGTGGTCGAAGCCGCAATCTGCTGAATCGCATCGGAACTAAGCGGAACCAAATTCGATTCATCGCTGCCTCGTAGCACTTGAAACGGAATCGCTCGATCGGCGAGCCCGATTTCCAACTCGTAGGCGCCTGGCAATCGAGTTCGGCTCGACCGGAATTCGAATCCATCGTCACGTTGATTGGCGGTCAATTCGATCGCGTCTCCGTGCGGCGATCTGAGAATCGCCGTTGCGGCATCCGCATTGGCTTGCTCGGACGCATCAGTGTACGGTACGCGAAAAACGATTGGTTCACCGGGTTGCAGGTTGTACTGCGTCGCGCGAGGCTGCGCAAGATAGTCGATCCAGTCGCGCACCATCACCACGAATGACTGGGTGCGAGCAAGATCGCTCCATTGCAATCGCAGCGGAACCGCTTGCACGATCACTCGCCCCCGTCCGACAAAATTCTCCGCCGCCAATGGCTGGCCATTACTGAGTTTTAGCAGCACTGACAACGCTTTACTGTTCTCGTTGGTGACGAGTTGGAAACGCCGGCGGATCACTGCGTCGGCTAAATCAAGCTGTTTGTCATCGGTCAATTGACGTGTCGCCGGGTGCGTACTGCGAAACGGGTCGATTTGAGTGCGCCGGCGTTCCGTTTGCTCTGGATCGGAATCGTCCGCTGCGTCCGCTGTATCCTCGGCGTCGACGATGCGGTCGATTTTTAAGGGGGACAGTCCACCGGCGTCGGCAAACAACGAGTGGTTGAAGGAATCGACGTCGGTCCGAGGGCCAAGTCCGATCCACAAACCGCCTCCATCGGAGACAAATTCACTAAGGATCGCAACAACGTCCTCGTCCAATCGCGTCAGGTTGGGGATCACCACGACGCGCTGCTGAGAAAGATCCATCGTCGCCAATTCGGATGGCGAAACCAGCGTCGGGACATAGATCGAATTGTCACTCAGCGGGACGCCGTCGATCCATCCCAACGCCGCCTGGACAAAGTACGAATCTTGTTGCATCTCGGCGAGTTCAAACGCGTTTTCGACGATCACCACTGGGACACGGTCGACGACTTCCACCACCGTACTAAAATGGTTGTCTGCGATTAGATCGTCCGAATGATCCAGCCGACAACTAACGCGGTACGTCCCTGGTGTCGTGAACGTGTGCTCCCAATTCACTTCGAGTGATTGCGAAGCGTCAATGGAATCAATTGCCTGTTGGTCTTGTTCGGCTCCATTAATTTTCCAGTGAAGCGGGGCGCCGTTAAACGCGTCGCTTCCGTAATTATGCAGCCGAGCTGTCATCGTCACCGGCTGGTCCACGCCCACGATCGTTCGCCGAACGACCATTTGATCCACCGCCACATTCCCCTTGGACGCAGCCTCTTGGGACTCCGAATCGTTGAACGTATCTAGCCGAACGGTTTGGATTTCGGTTCGAACGGGTGAATCGTTCAAAACTTCGTGAAAACGTTTCCAGCCGGCTTCATCGTCGAGTCCCCAATCGGCAGCTTGTCCGTCCGTCAACACGACAATGCGACGCGAGGACTGCGTCGGTTGGTGTTCGGCTTGCACCGCAGTGAACAGTGCCGCCAACAGATCGCTGCGGCCTCGGGTGGCCTGCAGCTGCTGCAATTCGGACTTGATCCACTGTCGGGTTCGCCGATCGCTTCGGACCGGCCCTGTCCCAGTCCACATTGGATACGGTGCCGCGGTCAAGACACGGACGTCATCCGAATTTGGCAATGCCGTCACCATCTCGATCGCATGATTGATCGCGCTGCCAATCACCGTTCCTGACGGATCCGATCTCAACATCGACATCGAGTTATCGACAATAAAGATGGTCTCGCCTCGCTGGTTACCTGCTAAAAATCCCGATGGCAGCAAGGGGCGTGCGAGCGCGAACACGAGTGCGGCAATCGCCAAACAACGCAGCAGCAACAGCAGCCACTGTTTCATACGCCGGGCACTGGTTTTTCTGGCCGATGCCTCCATCAAAAACTGCATCGCACCCCACTGGATCACCGTATTTCGGCGTCGATCAAACAGATGCAACAGTAGCGGAGCGGCAGCCAAAGGCAGAGCAAACAAAAATGCAACGCTCAGGAAACTCATCGTCGTTTCGCTCCTTTGCGTGCCATGCGGTTCCGCAGAAACCAGCCAAGCGTGTCGGCCAAATCAACCGCGGTCGTCAAGCGGACATAGTCGCCACCGAGGCCCACCACGGTTTCTTCTAATTCCGCAACGAAGCGTCGCATCCGTTCCAAGTACTGTTGGCGGACGGCGGGTGGATCCAAATGAATCCGTTGCCCCAAAACTTCTAATGACTCAAACGCCGACCAACGGCGAAAGTCAAACGTTAACTCTTCGGGGGCCAATACATGCATCACCACGACGTCATGTCCGCGAGCACGGACAATCCGCAGCGCGGTCGTAAGTTCCTGAAGATCGCCAAAACAATCCGAGAACAGCACGAACAATCCGCGCCGTCGTTGCCGAGCCGCACAATGTTGGATCTGCTTGCCTAAACTTCCTTCGTTATCGGGGGCCGCCTCGCTGGGCTGCGCCGACTGCAGCGTCGCTAAGATCGCTCGCAGATGCGCTGCATGTTGTTTCGCTGGAACGAACGCAGAATGATTGTCGTGCAGAATCGTCAATCCGACCGCGTCGCGTTGATGCAGCAAAAGCCTCGCCAAACAGGCCGCGGCTTGTTTGCTGTATTCCAGCTTGCTCTGCGTCGACAATCCAAACTTCATCGAGCCACTCGCGTCGATCGCTAGCATCGCATGCAAGTTCGTTTCTTCTTCGAATTGGCGGATGAAATAGCGATCGTTCCTTGCATAGACCTGCCAATCAATTTGTCGGATCTCGTCACCGGCGGCATATTGCCGGTGTTGGGCGAACTCGCAGCAGCCTCCTTTGGTCGTCGAACGATGCTTGCCCGCCAATAACCCATCCACCACACTCCGCGACAACAGTTCCAAGTGACCGATTTGGTCCAAGACCCGCGGGTCGACCAAATCGCGATAAGGCGACGGTGACACAGCGGGTGTCGGCGTAAGATCGGTAGGCGGACGACGACGAAATCGAGTGAACATGAAGTGGGGAGGTGTCGTGGGTGAAAATCGTGAGAGGAAATGAGTGAGGCCCATCGGATGTTTAAGTGGCGGTCGATGTTACGTAGTGGATCCACGCTTTGGCGGCATTTACCGTAGTGGACAAGGCGACGAGTCCCTTTTGGCATTTTCCGTAGTGGACGAGGCAACGAGTCCTTTTTTGGCATTTACCGTCGTGGACGAGCCAGCGAGTCCTTTGGGGCTGAATCAAGCTGCAGGACTCGTTGCCTCGTCCACTACCGCCCGCCATTTTTTTCCCGGATGTCCTTAGCGGTTGGTTGCCGATTGGTTCTTTTGTTTCAGCGAAGGTGTTTGTTCGATAATCCTGTTTAACACCGAATCCGCATCGACTCCGGCGGCTTCGGCGTTGAAGGTCAAAATCACGCGGTGTCGCAGAACGGGTAGCGCGACTGCAACAAGGTCTTCGGTTGTGGCATGACATCGGCGATTCAGCAGTGCCCGTGCCTTGGCGGCTAACAACAGCGAGATCGTCGCACGTGGGCCCGCCCCCCACTGCACCAAATTCTGTAGCTCCGATGACATCGTTCTCTCCTCGGGACGCGTGCCCCGCACCAGGTCGAGTGCCGCGTTATAGACATGATCGGCGACGACGACGCTGCGAACCAAGGATTGCATCTGGTGGATTTGCTGTTCATCGAGCACTTTGACGGTCTCGAACTTGTAGTCCGTCGTTTGCCGGCGAGCGATTTCCATTTCATCATCGCGACTCGGATAAACGACGTGAATTTTTAGCAGAAATCGATCCAGTTGTGCCTCGGGCAACGGGTAGGTGCCTTCGGTTTCAACGGGATTCTGTGTCGCCAACACAAAGAACGGATCGGGCAACGAGTAGGTCTGGCCACACACGGTCAATTGCCGCTCCTGCATCGCTTCGAGCAACGCACTTTGCGTCTTGGGCGGCGTTCGATTGATCTCGTCCGCCAAAATCACGTTCCCGAACAAGGGGCCTTCGACGAAACGGAAGATGCGTTTGCCAGTTGTATGGTCCTCTTCCAAAATTTCGGTACCCGTGATATCGCCAGGCATCAAATCGGGAGTGAATTGCACGCGGCGAAATGTCAGATCGGTCAACGAGGCTAACGTCGCGACCAACATCGTCTTGGCCAATCCAGGCATCCCTTGAAGAATGCAGTGGCCGCGGCACAGCATTCCGATCAATAATTGCTCAGCTACTTCGTGTTGTCCAACGATGACTCCGGCAAGTTGTTCGCGAAGTGCGGTCAACTGCTGGTGCAATTGGTCGACCGCCTCCGCCACGTCGAGCGATTCTTCGTTGCTGTTTTTGAGCGGTCCGTTGGTACTCGGTTTTGTCATTTCGTCGATTCGATTTACCATGATATTCTTATTCGCTTGAATTCTGCGGGATTTGTTTAGGGAGCTTTGAACTGTAATGCTTCCGCCGCGCTGATCAGTCCGTCGGCATCGGCATCAAGAGCTGAGAACTGTTCATCCAACCCTGGAAACTCGTTACGCGTTAGATCGTTGTCGCCATTGCGGTCCATCCTGACGAACCAATCTGGAGCCGAAATAGACGGTGTCCCTTTGGGTTGATTGATGCGCCGAAGCCCGGCCAGCTCGCCATGCACCGATGTCCCCAATCCCAGACAAACACGAATCGGCGATTGCATTTCCCGTGGTGACAAATCACCGTCGCCGTCCTCGTCAAATCGAGACAGTCGCTCATCGAGTACTCGCAACTCACGAATTGTAAAGAGTCCGTCGCCATTGGGATCCAGCATGGGCAGCAGCGGGTATCCGTCGACGACCGCGCCCAGTGAGATCTGGTCTGACTGCGAAGTCTGTACAGCGGAAAATTGGATGGTGGTGTCACCCACGTTCACGTCGACTCCATCGGACGACGACGACGCCGCGACAGTGGCCTGCAGATCCGCCGACGTGCCGACAATGGTCAATTTCGACTTACTTGCGTTTGCAGTGAAATACTCAACGACCAGATCGATATCCGGAGCGTGGTTTTCGAGGACGCTGATTTCCGAGTCGTCGATTCGGCCGTTTGAGTCGGTGTCAAAGGCTGCGATCGTTGCATAAAGGCTCGCGTTGTCTCGCGTCATCGCTTGTAAATCGGCGAGCAATAGCAACAACGGTCGCTCGGCGGCCGAGTCGTCAACATCATCGGCAAGCGGTCGCCGGGCGGCGGCAGCGATTTCAAGGGCTTCGACAATGTCGTCTCGATTGGCATCGCACTTCTGAAACGCCTCGATCGCTTCGCTACGCTCTGCGGCAGAGATGCGTCCGTCGCGATCACGATCGAGGATACGAACGACCGGTTGTTCGTTTGCACGAAAGCTTTGAAAGTACGGTTGCAACAACAATAGTGTCGGTCCATCGGTCCAATGATTCATCAGCCAGGCCGCCTCGTCGGCGGCGACCGGTTCACCCGTCGTCTCGGCATACCGCCGCAACCATTCCCCAGATTCGGTGGTCAATTGATAAGGAGCCGACAATGCCGCAGGAGATTCCACAGCAGATTCTTCTGTTTCACTCTCTAAGTCGTCCGCTGATTCAGCATCGTCCAGCGGACTGCTAGATTCGTCCGACGGACTGCTAGATTCAACTTTCGCCTCGTCAGTGATATCGGCGTCGCTTGCGGTATCAAGCAAATCAAGCAGTGATGCGATCTTTTTCCGACGTGTTTCCGTGAATGGTGCACCATCGATCATGATTTTGGCACGCACCAAGATCGGAGTTGCAAGCGGGTTGGCGTTCGCGGGCTCGGTCGCGATCGATGGCATGCACAACAGAAAACGAATTTCGCCGTTGTCGTTTTGTTGTTCTGACAAAAACTCGCGTCGCTGATAGCGAGTTTGGTATTGTGGCAAACGTTCCTCTGGAAGTGTGACCACCGCCGGCGCGGCAGTTGCCATCACCATTTCGTCCTGCGATGGCATCGGCGTGGGAGTGCGATCGGAAAGCAATCTCACGGCTGCAGAGACAGGCGGTCGATGCGATTCTTCTGCTGTGGATTCGCTGACCAATACGATCAACGCGATCGATGCTGCGGCAACGGCCACAATCCATGTTTGGTGACTGCCGATCATGCCAACACTTCCTTGATGACGGAGCCTTCAGAGATGGGGATCGGTCGACCGCTTGGCGACATATTGCTTGGGGCGCCACCCAATCCGAGTGCCGAACAGAGCGTGCTGAGCAGATCTTGGACTCCGATCTTGCCATCGACAACGTTCGTACCGTCTTCGCTTGTTTTGCCATACGCTTGTCCGCCAGCGATACCGCCACCGGCCAAAACGCTGGTCCACGCGTTGGGAAAGTGATCACGTCCGGCGCTTGGGTTGATCGCCGGCGTGCGGCCAAATTCTCCCATCCAAAGAATGGTCGTCGATTCGAGCAAGCCATGATCCTGTAGATCTTGCATCAAAGTGCCCCAACCATCGTCGAGCGTTTTGGACAGGTTGGCCACCGCGCGGAAATTGTCCGAGTGCGTGTCCCAGCCGACGCCGCCACTGTTGGTTCCCAGCGAGACTTCGACAAACGGCACACCGCGTTGAATCAAACGCCGCGCCATCAAACAGCCTTGACCAAAGACGTTCGCGCCGTACGCTTCACGCAGCTTCTTGGGCTCTTGCGATAAATCAAACGCTTTCGCATCATCGCTGTGCATCAATCGCACCGCGCCTTCATAAACCTCGTGATGCATCCCGGCGGCGCCTGCGGTACGTGACGAGACAAACTCGGATTGCAGACTTTGCCAAATCTTCAAACGCTGCTGCATCCGTTGCTCGTCGATCCCGTCGGCGCGGCGGAGTGACTGTACCTCTAGGCTTGGAAACCCGTCGCCATCATTGCTGACCGATCCAGGCACATCGCTGGCACCGACAAACAGCGGCCCAAAGCGTGGTCCAAGGAAACCGGGACTAAAAGCGTCTTGATTGAACGCACGGTAGGTACCGATGCTGACATTACTTGGTAGCGTCATTTTTTCTTCGGCGAGCTGATTTGCCAAAGAAGAACCGATACATGGGTACTGAATTGGCCCCATCGGTTTGTAACCCGTTCGCATCAGGTACGTTCCCCGACCGTGATCACCTTCCTTCGTCGACAAACCTCTCATGACCGCTAACTTGTCACTCATCGCCGCTAATTTGGGAAGATGTTCGCTGAAACGCAAACCAGGCACCGCAGTTTGAATCTCTTTGAACTCGCCACCGTTTTCGTGGTTGGGTTTCATATCAAACGTATCGGTTTGACTCGGACCACCGCTCATCCACAGTAAGATACAGTGGCGTCGCCGATTCGGATCATTGGCTAACGCCTGCGCCAATCCGGGAAACCATCCGCTGGCACTGACCGAACCGAATCCGGCAGCCATCGACTGTAGCATACGCCGACGTGAATAGGATTGGGACATGATTGAACCCTGTGGGATTTGCGACAAGTCAAATGTCAATGGATTAGTGATTGAGCGTAAATTCGGCACTGTTGATCAGCGCCCACAATACGTCGGCGAGTCCCGCCGAACGTTCTGAGGGTGAAGCGTCCTCGGAAATAAATCGGGACAGCAATTCACGCTCTTTTTCAGTCGCCGGGCGTGACAACGTCGCCATAAACAACACGTCGATCCGCTGCGAATCGGTAAAGAATGGTGCCTCAAGCGAGCGAATCAAACCGCTCGTCTGCTCGCTGGTTGCCCCCGATATCAAGCTCCCGTTCATCAACATCAATGCTTGCGGAATTCCCGCCAGATACTCAGCGCGATTGGCTGCTGGGGTTGCGAATTGCTGCAGGAACATGTCACGCTGACTGTTGCCAAAACGTGCCAAACTGGATGAGGCATTGTTTTGTCCCGACATCGTCGCGACGGAGATGCAATCGTAAAGCTGTTCAGCGGTCAACGTTTTGACGTTCATCTGGGCGAACAATTCTAGCCGTTTTTCGGTGGCATCGTCGTCGGAATTCGCAGCCGTCTGTGACCCCGAGGAAAGTCGGTATGCCTTGGACAGCACGATGGAACGGATCAGGCTTTGCAAGTCAAAACCATCGTCAATAAACTGACTTGCTAACGTATCGAGCAGCTCCGGTGACACGGGCGGGTTGTTGACACCAAAATCGTCTACCGGGTCGACGATACCACGTCCTAGCAATTGAGCCCAAACGCGGTTGACCGTCGCACGTGCGAAATACGGGTTTTTCGGTCCGGTCAACCAAGCGGCCAATCGTTGTCGACGCGCCGATTCCGTCGCGTTTTTGTTGCCCGACGCTGCGTTTGGTGTTCCATCGATCGGCGGCAACGGTTGCCCCAAGAATCGCGGTGGCACGATCGTTTCCGTCTCAGGCAGCATCACATCGCCGCGATCGACATCGCTGACCCGCATCACGCTCGACACATTTTCCAGTTCTCCCTTGGGACGCGAGATCTGGGCAAAAAAGGCCGCGTA
This sequence comes from Novipirellula caenicola, assembly GCF_039545035.1. Lineage (NCBI taxonomy): Bacteria > Pseudomonadati > Planctomycetota > Planctomycetia > Pirellulales > Pirellulaceae > Novipirellula > Novipirellula caenicola. Next base: position 157,799 of record NZ_BAABRO010000014.1, on the reverse strand, counting down.
ACTCCAAAAATCTTCCTGAGTCCACGGTTCGAAAGGGTGATCGTGACACTGGGCACACTCCAATCGCATCCCCAAAAACACCCGCGACGTACGTGCGGCCAATTGATCGGCGTCCAATTTCAATGCCGAGTAAAACAACAACGGCCCCGACTGTGACAACCGTCCTTCGGCTAACAGCAGCTTGCGAACGATTTGATCGTAGGGCTCATGTGCGGCAAAGCGATCGGACAACCACTTTTCAAAGGCTTCGCGTCCACCGAACGCGTCCAAATCGACTCCCTCGGGAATCAAAAACGACCGCCACACCGCTGCCAATTGGGAAGCATGATCAGGACTGCTCAATAATTGATCGACCAATCGCTCGTAACGATCGGATCCCTGATCTTGCAGAAATTGTCGTACCTCGGTCACACTTGGCGTGCGGCCGGCAAGGTCCAAGTAGACGCGGCGCAACAACACCAGGTCGGTCGCCATGTCGACGGGACGAACCTCTTCACGCTGCCACAATTCTTCGAGGATGGTGTTAATTCGCTCGAGTGTTTCCGCATCCGTCGAGGAAACGACGGCGACAGGCAACCATTTCTTTGCTGGCCCAACCGGCAGCGTGTCCACCAACTCGCTCCGCTGTTTTGAATCGGCGGTGTCTACCGCGTCTCCTCTGGCGCGCGGTTGGCTTTCGCTCATGTTGCCGGAGGTGACGTGGTCTAATGTATCGGTCGAATCCGCCGGCTCCGTCGTCGTGTTGACGATCGTCAAGTCGTTTGGAAATTGACTCATTTGTAGATCCGGTAACGACTGATCCGGATACGCCAGCGAAGTGAGCTGCGTTTGATCACCGCTTTTGGATTGAACCGCGAGCGGCAAATTAGTTTTCGGGTCCAATTGAAGCGTAAGCGAAATCGGCTGATCCGACACCGTTTTGAAGCGGACGTGCAGATCGATAATGTCCTGTCCGTCGACCGTTCGCTCTTTCCACTCTTGATCGATCACCGTCATACCGCGGAACTGAGCGAGTGTTTCGGAGGATAAGGGGCGGTCCAGCAGGAAGGCGGCGAGCAATAGATCTGCAGCCGAATCGCCAACTTCCATCTCGATCGATGATCGAAACAAAGTATTCGAGTCGGCCAAACGTGTCAGTACTTCCCGTTTGCGCAGGTCAACCCATTGAGTTTTTGATTCGGTTTGACGACCCACGACAAGATTGGAAAGATCGAGCCAACGCAGACCATCGGCAGCCACGATCTGCATCAACCCCTGACGCTTGATCGCGTCGACGACCGCTGCCCAAGCATGGTTGCTGGAGCCAGAGCTGAGCGCAAACGCGATCATGAATGTCGCAGCCACTGCCGCAGCAAGAGGCCACGTACGAAACCAACGCGTTCCGCTGCGAGCCGTGGCGACGGCGCCGCCGAGTCGCGAGGGAATCAGTTCAGGTGACTCGCCCCACTGAGCCGCAATTCCCTCGTCCAAACGCTGAACCAATGTTTTCGGCACCGGCGGGGCGTCAAACGCGTCGGACAACATCACGGCAAAACCGCTATCGTCATCGGCCGACAAATTGTCGCCGTCGATCTGCCCAAGGTCCTCAGGCGATTGGCTCGATGTTGGGTCGTGAGTCATAATGATTACGCACTTCTTCGGAGTCGCGACTGGATCCGCTGTCGTTTGCTATTGGCGACTGGACCATCCGCCTCAGGATTCGCGGGCGAGACGCGGTTGAAAAACGGGAGGCCGGCCTTTTTGCAGGGAAGATTCCGATTCGCCGCTGGATGGTTTGGTCGGGTTGGCAGTGTCACCTTTTGCAGGCGATCCGCCCGTATTTTGTGGCATCGTGTTTTGTGGCATCGTTGCGGCGGCAGATTGCGGAGGATCGAAGTGGTGTTTGTTCAGTTGATTCCGCAGTGCTTGCCGTGCTCGATAGAGCACCGATTCCGCACTTTTCTCCGTAGCGCCAAGTCGATTCGCAATCAATTTCACGCTGGCTTGATCGACATACTTCCATTCCAGCACCAACCGATAAGTCTCGGGAAGATCGTCCATCGCCTGACGCACGTTTTGACGCTTTAGTTTTTGATCGTGCTTTGCTGCAGGGTCTTGTTCATCAATGACTTGCGTTTGCTGTTGTGCTTGTTCGATTAAGTGCTGCACGCGCGCCGCGGCGCGAAAATGATCTTGAATGCGTCGCAGTGCAACCGTTCGCATCCAGGCGGCCGGATGATCGATTTTGGTTTCACTTGCGGCGGCGGCTACGAGTGCCAACACCGACTCGGCTACAATGTCTTCGGCGAGGTGCGTATCACGGTCAACGCGAGCGTACACGAATCGCCACACCGACGGCACGAAACACTCATTCAAGTGCCTCGCAGCGACGGGATCGTGCCTTCGCAATCCGTCAATAAATTCAGCGTTGTCCAAAATCACCCTCGCGAATCGTGGTCATCAACCACGCAATCGTACCGTGTGTGAGGTGTTAGTCGCTTGAGAACAAACAATCACGCGGACGAAAACTCGAAATTGTTCCAAATTGTTTCCGGCCGTGAAAAATCCTGTCCGGTCGCAAATTTTTACGCGTGAAAATTAGCCTTCATGCGACTTTTCTATAGAGCATTTCGATTGAGTGGACTTTTTGTTGTCACGGTATCCCAACGCGTTCGGTTGTTCTGCAACAATGAAGTTGTTCTGCAACAGTGAAAACGTGCCCTCACCCCCATATGCACGCTTCAGTATAGGAAAAAGCCTTCGACGATGCGTTATTCAGCCGCGGCAATGATCATGCAGAGTGGGCGAAACCGACGAATCCAGCATCGATTTGTTGGCATCGTTCGCTCGCTAGCGGTAATCCTGTTATTTGCTCCTGGCGTCCCTGGCTCGGCCGCCGATTCGGGGATCGATCAGCGGGTGGACAACGATTCATCAAGTGACGCCGCCGTACTTTGCCATTTGTTTGGCGAGCCGCTTTTGCAACAAAACGCGGTGACCGTTTGCCAACAGACAAGCAATTTGGCACTTCCCGAGCGTTTTGAAGCACTTTCCCGCTGGGTGTTGCCAGGTCAAGGGCACGGATTCCGGCTTCGCGGTGCGTTTCAGCGGTCATCAACGAGAATGGGGCAAGATGAAGCCGCTGGCGACAGCTTGGTCGAATTGAACGCTTGTCCCGAATCGGCTTGGTTGTTTTCCCCTGCACGTGATTTGATCCAAACGGCATCGCAGCTCGGTCAATTAGATGACTTACTACGGCAAACCGAACGCATCACGCCGACGTCACCGGAACAAGCGGCGGAACAGGCAATCCTGCTGAGCTTGATCGAAATCGAATTAGGTAACGTCGATGCGGTGACGGACCGGCTAGAAGATCGTTTTGGTTGGCAACGTACTTCGCACCACGCCGCATCAGCGACGCAGCGGTGGCTTGACTTGCTGATGCTTTGGTCCGCTGCGGCAAACCCGCTGACTTCGCACCTCGTTACGCAGGATTTGTTCGGAGTCTATGCGGATCTGAGCGAATACAGTTCGGAACGAGAACTGGATGTGATCAATGACTACTTGCGACTGTTGGACGGACGTTGTGCCGAAGTCGAGCTTCTAGCGAAGCACAATCACCCGCCGCACTCCGTCGCATCTGCAAAATCGCTGTACGACGTCTTTAGTCGTTCCGATGCTGAGTCGCATGCGGCCGCTCGTCCACTGACCCGATTTCACATCGGACCGGACGGGGCACGAAAAATCTCGGGACACGAAATTGATTGCTTAGCTTACCGCGGGCCGCTTGCCGGAGATTTCGGAGTCAATGCCGAAATCAGCACTCACGCTGGCTCGTTTACCGAATTGATGGTTCAAGGAACTGCCGTCACACCGATTCACGGTGGAACGCACGTGGCCGTTGCTGCGATGTCCAAAGGCAACCGCGAGATCGCGCTCGATGCGAAACTCGAACAGATTGAATCGACTAGCCATTTAAGAGCGGTGGTAGGTGGCGGGACCGCTAATCACTTTTTCAACGGACGCCGCGTTCTTCAGACCGACGACAAGCGTTCATCGACACCGTGGGTTGTGCTGCGAAGTTGGCGAGGCACTGCGTCCGAAATCCATAATTTGCATCTGACCGGCAAGCCACAGGTCCCCAAATCGATCGATCTGCTGGCCGATGCAACGCTTAGCGGTTGGGCTAGCTACTACGAACCGGATCTTGGTGATGGTCTTGGTCAGTGGAAAACAAATCTCGGCGACGATCAATCCATTGAACTGATTAGCACCCCCGTAAGCGGCGTGCGTCACAGCTACCACGAAGACCTGATTCGATACGTCCGCCCACTTTGCTGGGATGCCAACATTGCCTACGAGTTCCAATACCATCCCAACGGAATCGGGGTACATCCGGCGTTGGGCCGAACCGTGTTCTTGATCACTCCCGGCGGCGTTCGCTTGCACGAACTGACCGACGGCAGATTTGATCGATCGCAATTGCGGCCGGACAACCTATCGGAGCTTGATATGCAGCATCCGCAGTCGTCGCGCGTGCCGGAATTAGAGGAGGGCTGGAACTCAGCGGAACTGCAAATCCGCGAGAACCGAGTGACGTTGATGCTCAATGGCAATCAAGTCGGCCATTGGGAACTCTCGGCGACAGAGTCACGGAAATTTGGAATGTTCCGTTATCGTGATCAAACTCGTGCGGTCGTACGAAACCTACGACTCACTGGCGATTGGCCCCAAGGCTTGGCTGAGTTGGAACAGCAACCGTTGGCGTCCGCCCAGATCAACCAGTTGAATCAAGAGGCGGCGGCATTGCCAGCCCAGCTGGTTCATTACTTCCGTGACGGGATCCCGGCGAACCTGTTTGATTTCGAAGGCGACACCTCCTTCGTTACCGAGCTGATCGACGGAGTGCAAATGGTTCACTCTTCCGAGTACGGCGTCCGAACGATGAATGTTTGCGGAATCATCGAGGGTGATTTTGATGTGATCGCCGATTACAAGGACCTCAAAATCTCAACAGGACCGCTAAGTTGGCATTGCGGAATTGGGATTGCGGTGCGGCTCGAAAACCCGACCTTCGATCGTTGTGCTATCAATCGGCGGCGTGATCGGATGCATGGGCATCAATATTTGGGATTTGGGCATAAAGAAACAAACGCCGGACGCCAGGTTGTTTGGACGGGCGGCGCCAATGTCGTAGATGAATCGACGTCGGGCAGACTTCGCATTCTACGACGCGGAAATACAGTCTATGGGCTGCATGCCCAAGAAGATTCGTCCGTATTTCGCCTCGTCTCGTCAGTCACGATCCCACCGGGGAAGCTTGGTGCCCAAGGGCTGCAATTGATCACGGATGTCGGCAAAGGCTTGGACATGAGTGTCAACTGGACCAAGCTCGAAATCCGGGCCGACAAGATTGATTTGATGACGGTAGCTGACCAAGCGAAAACGCTATCGATGCTAGACTCACATCGGGAAACAATGACCTCGGCGACAGTGGATTTCACCAAGCAGACTCTTGCCGACGCCGGTGTCGCGCAAGTCCCCTCGACGATTGGAACCGTCATCTCGGACGCTCGAGGTGCGACGGTCTCGGTGCAAGGTGATGCTTCTCTGAAGCGTACCGGGTTGATGAAGAAGATCGCGCTGGAACCCGAGTTTGATGTCGAAGTCGACTTTCGCATTCTGCAACTCGATCGCGGTTATCCTGAAGAAGCGTCCAGTGAAATCGTGTTACAGATCGGACTCGAAAATCTGCAATCCAGCGAACGGGATCCTGACGAGTTATCTATCAATGAAGCCACGATCATTCTTCGCCATCAATCGGACAGAAAATTCATGCTGCGTCCCCGGGTCGTTGCTCGTTCGCCTGGTGGAGTGACGGTCTACCGAGTGATGCATTCGATTCCTGTCACGATGCCTGACAAATTCCGCATCGTGCAACATGATCACGTACTCTATTTCATGTATTCCGAAGAGGAATCGGCGGAAGCGAAAATCATCGCAAGCTATCCGTTGAGACGCAGTCTGAATGCAACCTCCGTCAACCTTTGGGTCAATGCCGGACGCGAGCGACGCCGGGCGATTGCGTCGTGGGAGCGGCTACGAATTCACGCCGCCCCCGCCCCGCCACGATCCATTTTTAATTACCTGAAAAATTCGCAGCCGCAACCTTGACATGCTATGAATCGCAATTGCACCACTATCGAAAATCACTGCGATCGTTCTCACAGCGGAGCAATCAGATTGTTCTTAATCCTGATGGGGTTCGTCACGTCAGGGTACGGACAAGCCGCAGAACCTACCGCGGAAGCATTACCGCAAAAATCCGATGGCCGCGCGACCGATGCGTTATTTGCGGAACAACACATCCCCGAAAGCGGAATGCTGATATGTGATCGAGCTCGCAGCTTGCCACGGCAGCATGCATTTGAACTTTTGACCGAATGGGTTCTACCTAACGATCAGCATTCGCATTTCCGAGTGACCAGTGACTATGTTGCACCTGACAACACCAGTGAAGCGGCATCGTCCACGCAGTCGGGCGGTCGGATTGTCTCGCCAGCCATTATGTGGCTACGTCTGGCCAACGAGCTCGAGAAAATCGATGCGACTCGTACGGCGATCACTCAATGTCGCATTGACTCGCCCCGTAACCAGTGCAATCAAACGGCGCTAGTCGCGCTGCTGGCCATCGAGGAAGGTAACATCGCGTTGGCCAGCGATTTGTTAGAGAAACTCTTCTCGCAGGCGCTTTCGGATCCCGAGTTGCTAAACGAGTCGCGGCAAGCGATTTTATTATGCGCCGATCAAGCAGGCCGATCACCGGAATTAAGTGCGATCGTCATCGATCCGGTTCAAATGGTGATCCAGCATTATGTCAAAGACATTCATCGAACTGCATGGCATCGTCATCTGGAGGCCGCGTTTGCCAAATTGGTCGAGCAATCGCAACAGAGCGAAACCGTACCGCATGCAAGTGTTTTATACGCAGGCAAGCTCGACGCGACTCAGTGGCACCCCGTCAGCCGCAGTTCGGCGATGGAGCATGGTTATGGCTACCCCGCAGCCAACTGGCACCTGACCGCTGGGTCCGCGCGGAAGCTGTCCAGCCACAGCGACGACTTTCTGTTTTTTGCGTCGCCACTGCAAGGTCATTTCGACATTGAAACCGATGTCACTGGGTTCGGCTATCGCGACACGCAATTGATGATTGCCGGACAATGGACAGGGCTGATTTACGATCATCGCCACTATGCAATCGGAAACATTTCCGGCGAATTGAAACGCTTCGCTATCGATCCGCCCATGCAGGACACTCATGGTCGCGGAACGATTCATGTTCGTACAACGGTGCGAGAAACCGAGGCCACCACTCACTTCAATGCTCGACCGATTCACGTGCAACCGTTGCCGTCGCGTCGTGATCCCTGGATCGCCATTCGCAGTCCCTACAATACGCATGGGGGCGTCGATGATCTGAGGATTACCGGATCGCCCACCGTCCCCGAGTCCATACCGCTGGTGACTTCACCTGAGTTGACCCAGTGGTACGACTACTTCAGTACCGTAACGGCCGCAACCCATCGATTGACCGATTGGAAGGGAAGCGTCCCTAGGCAGCAGTCCGGCAACGCGGCTACGGAGATCACGGACGCTCGCGCGATCGAACTGCCACCGGGAAGCAGTGCCGAGCGGCTGCTGGTCTATAGCCGCCCCATGATCGAAGATGGTTCGATTGAATACGAATTCTGGTACACGCCGGGGGAAACGATCGCGCATCCAGCGGTGGGGCGGAATTGTTACTTGCTTGGCGAGCAAGGCGTAAGGCTGCATCGATTGACCGACGGACGCTACGAACGATCATCGTTGCGAAGCGACAATGCAAGCGAGGTTTCGCACGATCAGCCAACGCTTTCGTTACTCGCGAACTCATGGAACAAAATGCGGGTCGAAGTTGCCGGGGACCAGCTGCGTTTGCTGCTAAACGCCGAACTCGTCTACGAATCGACGCTGCAATCAGATCGTTTGCAGCGAAGGTTTGGGCTTTTTCATTACGCAGATCGATCGGATTTGCGAGTGCGAAACCCACACTGGACCGGTGACTGGCCGAAGCAAATACCTGAACTGGACGCACAAGAGCTAGCTGTTTATGCCAACGCAGAACTTGATCGGACAGCCGAAGAATTACCGGAGCTATTTGTCCAAGAGATTAACGCGCAGTCGATTCTCGAACGCAAGTTCACTGTGGTTACCGGGAACGCCAGTACCGATGTTCAGTCATCCGACGATGGTGTGCGACTACTGCGGGACGGACAAGAAGGATATAGCGGAACGCTGCTCGGTGCGGCGGTGGATGTTGGCGGCGATTTTGATGTCGTGTTGTCCTATGACCAATTCGAATACAAATCCGACGCGGGAAAAGTCGCCAGCGTTCAAGTGTACGTGCGAGCAAAAAACGAGGAACGCGATGTCGCCGCAGTCCAGTGCACGCAAGGCCGCGACGGTACGTTCTCGGTCCAATGCATGAAGATGCAAACGATCAACGGAGAGGATCGTCGACACTATTTTGGGCGTTATCCGACCGAAGCGAGCGCAGGCCGCATTCGCATATGTCGCCGCGAAAACAAAATCCATTACCTGCATGCCGAAAATGATTCAACGCAGTTCCAGCTGATTGGCGAAAATGATTTTTCTGGCGAGGATCTGCAGGATCTCGGCATTCAATTTGGAGTGCAGATTCAGGGTGCAGGTGGGTATTCACGCGTTCGGTTTACCAAGATCGAGATCCGAGCCGAGCGTTTAAGCGGTTTGGCGACCGCGTCCGCTGATGCAATGTTGGCGAAGTTCAACGAACAACGTGAACAACTTCCCGACTCGTTCCACTGCGACTTTCGAAACACGCCGTTAGACGAAAACGATTTCCATACCTGGGGCAATCTGCACGATTGGAATCAATCCACAGGCGGTGTCCTGGTCGATTCGCCGGGCACGGATCATTGGACCAGTGCCGGGATCTCACTGAAACACATCATCCAGGGCGATTTCGATATCACGTTTGCCTTTGAGCCGAATGAGCTGGCGGTCCCCCAAGAAGGCGACTACACGCAAATCTATCTGCAAGTGGAGACTTCGGATGCGGATCGCACGCAATTCAACGCGATGCTGGTCAAATCGCCTCGCGGCGGGACGGTCAGTCAGGCGCAATCCCGGACCCGAAACGCTCAGGGATACAGCTATAACCGACTTGGCAGTTTGGGGATTTCGACGCCCGACTACCTAAGACTGCTACGACGTGGCAAGAAAATCTATTTCTATGCAGGGGTTGAATCCAAAAAACATGAATATTTGATCGGGATGACAAGCGCCCCCGACGTGCCGCTGAATCCTTTTGGCGTTCGACTGATGCTGCATACAGGAGGCTCGGATCGCAAGTCACAAATGTTGGTCAAGTCGCTTGATGTGAAGGCGAATCAGCTGACGCGGCTTTCGCTTGCCCCAGTCGCAAATTCCGTTCCGAGCACGACCAAGCCACGCCCTACTGTCCCCCCTACCAAATCGCTTCCTACCCGATTATTCGAATCCGTTCGCGGACTGTTCCAATGATGATCATCAAGCTTTCCCTATCCGCCGCACATCTGTTGCCGATCGTAGTCGTGACCGGATTCCTCACATGCTGGTCACATTCGTTTGTGAGTGCTCAAACGATCCCCGCCGATTCGACAGTGATATTGCGGCAACTGACCGAGCGTGATCTTGATCAAGCTCTCGAGTCGCTTGGTGAGCTTGTGGATCAGCCACTGACTTTCCGTGACCTTGCCTACAGCAGCTTGCCGTCGGCTGCCGCGGGTGTGAACCGTTCACTTGCTCAACTGAGTGCCGATGAACAATTCGATCGGCTGGAAAAGTGGACGCTGCCTTCAGAGGACCGGAAACACCTTCGTCTATTGGCGGTTCCCGTGCCGGCCGACGCACCGCCGAGGGTGTTTGGCCGATCACTGGGCCAACGTCCTGTAGAATCGACGTTCGCAATCGCATCGGTGGGACCGGTCCGAGGTTTCTTTTGCAGTGGGTGGATGCTCGTACAAGCGGCTGATGAGGTGGGCCGATTGGCTCGATTGCGATCGACGCTCGAAGAATTGGAAACAGCCGACGTCGCCGGCGCGACCGAACTGCTGATGCTCGCTTACGTCGCGGGCAGCCGAGGCGACCTGGATCGTGTCAAAAGCTATCTGCAAACGCACGTTGCCGACGATCCGGCGTCAGCTGGTGATTTGTCGCCCGATGCGATACCGCATGCTGCGATTGCCTCCGCCGCATTGTTACACCCCGAGCTGCAACCGTTCGCCGAAGCTTTATTGGACCACTTGGTGGACCGGGGTGGTCAAGCGGATGCAATCGCGTTGCGGCCGTTCCTGAGGATCGCACACGCCACCGCAGTCCAAGTTTACCGTGGGCAATCGAGCCCCGAAGTGTTGTTTGAGAACCGGTTGAAGTATTGGGTGCCCGCGACAGTCCGATCGTCGACCGATATTCAGCGTGGACAACCCAGCGGCGTGTGGCTCTCACACGAACACCACCTTTTGCATCTCGCCGGCGGGAACACCGACGTATTGTTGTTTCGTTTTCCGCTTGTCGGTGAATTTGAATTTGTTTGTGAGACGCAGGAAGGCGGGGCGATCGGTACTGATGGCGGATTGGTTTATGGCGGCCTGCAATTTCAAGCTCTTGGCCGCAAGGACACATTGCAGATTTGGGATGCGGACTCGGATCATCCCCTGATTCGGCCATCGCCCTTCGCTCGCTACGACGTGCAGCCTGTATTTAATCATGTGTCGATTCATTCGTCCGATGACGGCGCCAAATTCGAGTCCAACTTTCACCCGGTTTGGTTCGACGACGCGGCGGTCGGATCAAGTCCATGGATTGGATTAAGAAGCTCGGGGACCAAACGGCCGGTGTTCCGAAACATCCAAATTCACGGAACGCCGACGATTCCTCGAGAGGTACGGCTGACGTCTGGCGACCAGCTGCGAGGTTGGCAGTCGGGCTTTTTTGCCGAGACCCAGCCCCCGTTTCGAGCTGCGGCTGAAACGGAACAGGAAACGACATCCGGTTTTGATTGGCAGTTGCACTCGGGTGAGCTTCACGCGGCGAAACAAGAAGATGATGCGGCCGCCCGCAAGCCAGGACTGCTTCAATACCAGCGGCCGCTGCTCGAGGGCGAAAAGGTCCAGTACGAATTTATGTACAACGGCGATGGAACGATCGTGCATCCGGCGATCGGAAGACTCGCGTATCTGCTTGAGTCCGGTGGAGTTCGAGTCCGCTGGATCACCAGTGGCGAAACCGAATGGACTGGTTTGCAAAGCGATAACGCGGCGATTGAACCACTGAATCGCCGTGGCCCCCGAACGTTGCCGCTAAAGGAGAATCAATGGAACGTCGTTACCATCAAACGATTCGGTGGCAAGTGTCATATCACCCTGAATGATGAACTGATTTATCAGCGTGCTGACGATTTCGACGTTGCCCCACAAATCGGACTCTACCGATCGGAACGCACCGAGACCTCGCGAGTGCGAAACGTGTTACTGACAGGGGATTGGCCAGAAACCCTTCCCAGCGATTTTGCCACCGACCCATTGGACACGGTGGAACGGCCCCTTCGATCGCGGCCTTAGACGCCCCGCTTTTGTTGTTTCCAAGGCATCGCTTTCGTGGCATTCCGGGGTGAAACGACACGCCCGCGGCGGTACCCCGCCACCCCCACTGCGAGAAAAAAGGACCTAAAGGCAACGAAAACAGCAGGTTTGCAGGCTGCAATGGCGTCAAACGCGACGTCGCATATCGTTAACGGCATGACGCATTACATTAATGACAGGTGACGCCGGACCGCTATAATGGGGGTCTACACTCTTTTCTTTCTAATCTTCTTTTCAAGGGACAGGTGAACGTTATGCAACGTAGATCAAGTCATGGATTCACACTCGTCGAGCTGCTAGTTGTTATCGCAATTATCGGAGTCTTAGTCGGACTTTTGTTGCCAGCAGTTCAAGCGGCTCGTGAAGCGGCACGACGAATGAGCTGCAGCAACAATTTCAAGCAAATTGGGCTGGCGATCCACAATTACCATTCCGCTTACAAACAAATGCCCACGCATGGCACCGGCACGGTAGCGCCGGATCCTGGGATCGATTGGTGGCGAAGTTCCGCAGTGGTGAACAACCGCCAGCTTAGCATGTTAGTAGGCATTCTGCCGTTCATTGAACAGCAAGCGTTGTGGGAGCAAATTTCTAATCCCAGCAACGTAGGCGGAACATGGAACGCAATGGGGCCGACGCCACAGAACATCAATTACGAACCTTGGGCCACCGATATCCCAGGATTCCGTTGTCCGAGCGACCCTGGCCAAGGTTTGCCTTCGCTAGGCCGATCCAACTATGCCGCTTGCATCGGAGATTCCTGCGATGAAACCGCGTATGGACCGTGGGCCAACAAACGAAAAATCGATGGGCCTCGATCGCGTGCTGCCACTGCCCGTGTCGCTCATCGTGGGTTCTTCAAACCGTTTGACAAGGGTCGGTTCCGCGATGTGCTTGATGGATTGTCCAACACGATCGCTGCAGGCGAAATCGCGACCTATTTGGGCGACCGTGATATCCGCTCGGTATTGCCTAGTTTTAGTGCCGGCAACAACAACGCTACGATGAGAACGATTCGCGACAATCCCAAGGCATGTGCGGTCAAGATCGAAACCGATCGTCCTCGCTACTGGATCAAAGCCAGTCGTGAATCACGTGCTCGTGGTTATCGCTGGGCCGACGCAAAAACGATCTTCACCGGCTTCACTACCATCTTGCCACCGAACAGTGAAATCTGCTCACGACATAACGGCGACGATTTGAATGTGATCGGCAGCACGTCGAGCCAGCATCAAGGCGGAAGCCACGTCTTGATGGGCGATGGAGGCGTGAAGTTCATCACGGATTCGATCGAAGCGGGCAATTCGACCGCTGGCATGGTTTGGAAAAATGGCACCGGAGCTCAAGCACCTGGATCCGAAAGTCCTTATGGACTTTGGGGGGCACTTGGCACGCGTGCTAATAAAGAAATCATCGACCAAGAAATCTAGGTCGACTGTCTTCCCAAGCGTCGCGCCGTGATATCACTTGTTCGCGGTGCGGCTTCGGGGATCACGTTGTCTCTATCAAGCCGGTCGGCATCTCCCCAAAGCCGACCGGCTTTCCATCCACTCCGATTTCATTACACCAAAGGAATACTAAATTGAAACGCTCTCTCTCATTCGCACTCGTGCTGCTTGGGTCCCTATCGCTAAGCCTCGGTTGTTCTGACCCCAAACCGGTCAATGTCACCGATGACGCCGATGCCGCCGCGATCGCCGAATACGAAGCCAACGAGGCTCGGTTGCAAGCGGAATCCGAAGCGTCGATGGACGAGTAGACGCCACAACTCTTATCTTTTCTTTTCTTCAGTGCGGTCGACAACGTTCGGCCGCACCGGGTAACACCGCTCTTGCGTTACCCGTCATCGCCACGCGTCCCCGTTTGACGACGTTCTAATCGCAGCTATCGACAAAAACGCCACGCTGCAAACGAACTCGCAGTGAAACTCGTCAACGGCTTGTTGAGTTAGCGAAGTTTCCTGCGGCAACGGATATAGGATGGACTTCCTAGTCCGCCAATGGTGTACTGGACGGACTAGGAAGTCCGTCGTACGGCTAAATCGGCAAGTCGCCGGCGGCTTGTTGATCTACTGAGCCGAAACGCGTCAGCGGCCGGATCCCAGACGCCATCCGGTGCATTACGCCCCACGGCTCACTGTTACGTTTTGCAGTTGGATAAACACTACAAGCCGTTGAAGGCATCTGCGACAAACTTGTTAGACAGCCCCCTCGCTAATTCTCTTCTTGCCGCCGCATGCTGGGTGCAAAGTCCACCCCCAAAAGATTGCTCGCCTTCTTCTGCAATCCAACGCGACTGGCGATCACGTTATCGCCGCTCCAACGGCACTTGCCGGCACCTTGTGACCATCGACCGCTCGCTGGCTTCGGTCACTTCACGATTCTTAAACAATCCTTTAGCTGCTCTTCATCTTCGTGTTCTACCTTCTCGCCACTTGGTCGTCCTCGGCATGGCGACCTTGCATCCCATTGTGGTTACAGAACATCGAATTAGAGAATAAAGGACAAAGAATGAATGTGGAGATCACTCGAATGCGTCCCTCGGATGCCATTCGAAAGAACGGATTCACGTTGGTCGAATTACTCGTGGTGATTGCGATCATCGGCGTATTGGTAGGGTTGCTTTTGCCCGCCGTGCAGGCCGCTCGTGAAGCCGCCCGCCGTATGCAGTGTCAAAACAAGCTGCGGCAAATTGGTTTGGCGTGTCATAATTTCCAGGACACGCGAGGGCACTTGCCAGGCGGTGGACGTGACGGCGACCATCGCGTCCCCGATCCACTGGAAGATTGCTGCCGATCACAGACGCATGCCGGTTGGAGTTGGTCCTACTCGATTCTGGCCTACATCGAAGCCGACAATGTGTATCAGTTGGCCAGTCAATCGGACGACCCTGACGTCGGCGATAGCGGCTACAACGCCAAAGAAGATCTCGTGGCGCAAGCGACTTCGCCGATTTACACGTGTCCCTCACGCCGCAACTCGACCTCATACGGCAGCGGCAGCTTTTATCGCGTCGACTATGCTGGTAATGCCGGCACCCGAGGACCCGGCAGCGTACGCGACAAAGCGAGCAGCGGACTCGATGGCGTGATCATGCAAACCGATCGTGGCAAGATCCGCATTGAACAGATTCGTGATGGATCCTCTAACACGATCATGATTGGCGAAAAGGCGCTGCATCGCGATTCGTTCGGCAGCGAAGGGGGCGACAACGAGCGTTGGAACAACGCCGGTTGGGACGAAGACGTCATTCGCTTTGGTGCCGGTGAATTGGCCGACGGAACTCGCTACGGGATCACGCCGATCAGCGATCAGGAAGCAACTCACAAGGATGGATCGTCTTGGACCACCGTCACGGACAAAGGTGGCGTTGTCTGGGGTCAATGGCACCCGTTCTTCGGTTCCTCTCACCCCGGCGGCACGAACTTTTGCTTGGCGGATGGATCGGTCCGGTTTGTCGGTGAATCGGTCGACGGTGAACTGTTCCGTCGGCTGAGCGTTAGCGACGACGGTGAAATTGTTGAGCTCGAGTAATTCAACATTCCCGACCACCAATTCTTCATACCAATCAATAAAGCGAAGACTTCCCCATGAAACGATATTCGATTCTCGTCCTACTGGCAGCCTGCACCGTGACCGTTGGTTGTGGCAGCGACGCGCCGCCCACGCCGCCGGCACTGGACTCTCAAACTCGCGAAGCAATCGCAATCGAAGACAAATCGATTGATGACGCCGAAGCGAATCAGTAGCGACCGGTCAGCTGTAACCACGGATTAAACTCCGTGGTTACAGCCTCTCATCGCTTCGTGATTTTGCCAATGTTCTGCCTTTTGGCGAGCGTTGCGATGGCTTGTCAAAATTGAAAGCCCTGCCTCTCTGGTTGCGACCGCCGCATTTTTTGCAACCTTGTCTTATTGTTTGGCTGCGGGGACGGTTAACCAGAGGCTTTGGGTGGTGACCACGTCTCGCAGTGAGTGAATTGCGGTGTACGTGATGGCTTCAGCCGTTTTGTCGGCATCAGCCGTCGGACGGGCGGTGATGCGAAAAGGGCCCTGAAAGCTGGTGGTTTTGTCGGCGACGAGTTTCAATTTCACCGACTTTGACGAGTCGCCTTTACTCTCCGAGACGACCGACTCGGCCTTGATCCCTTCTGGCAGCCCCTCGGCGCTGATCGTCAATTCTTGGCTAAAACCATGCTTCCTAGCAATCGCCACTGGAATCTCCACGATCCCTTCTTTGCCGGTCGCAAAGTGATCTTCGCCGACCGTCAAATCCACGGCCGGTAACACTTCGCTGATCACAACGCTGTAGGCGTGACGAGCACTGTGCCCATCGACCAGATCCGATACTTGCAGCTCTAATTCGCTGGCCTCCTTTGCCGTGAACTCGACCACCGAGTCGTATTGCCCTCGCGAGACGTCATCGTTGCGGGCCAGCTCGCTGCCGTCGGCGACATGGATCACACGCAGTTGTGAATCGAGCGGCAAATCAAACGCTCGCGAGTGGAGTTCTGCTCGATACCGCTTGGCGGGCTCCGCTTGTAAACGCAGGCGATCAACATCGTTCGCTTCGCTCATGTGTCCGGAAAAGACGCACGGCAACGATGCAGCAATCGCAAAACCACTGTCCTTGGATTCGGAAACGACAACGGCATCATGCGGCAGTGACGTTTGCCACTGCCAACCAAGTGACGCAGCAAGATGAGCGATCCGAGGCGAATGGTCGGTCACCAAAGAATGATGCAGATCGTATTTGGGCGGCAGGTTCCATCCGAACGGGGTGGTGTCGGAAGCGACGGCATTCACGGGCAACACAAGCGGTAACACATGGTCGACGTAAGCGTCCTGGGTCATCCGAATGCTGTAGACAAATGAAGCCGAACCAGCGTAACCGATCGTTCCGGTGGGGACCTCGGGAAAGGCAAAGATCCGCACCCACAACTCGCGGTCCTCCTCGGGCTCGTAGACCAGTTGCGGGTCGATTCCGCGATCATCATCGGCTTGAGCCATCACGTTACCGTGTTCGTCTACCAACTGCATCACCGCGTCCATCGGTGACCCGAGCGGCCGATTCGCAAACGTGGTTGCGACAAACGTTTGCCCCTGTTTTAGCTGGACGCGAAAGGTGTCAATCTCGTTGGATTTGGCGAGTCGTCCATAGGCAACTGCGGGAAGCGAGATCGGGGTGGCTTCGGCAATCTTTTGGTTCGGTTCGACCTCTTCGATCGCCGCTGCGGACTCAATCAACAACGGAACAAGCTTCGAAGCAGAGGCATCGTCGAACAGCCGAATCCAAGCGATCCCGGGGGCGGCGTCCGCGGGCAACTTGACACTGAGTTGTCCCGAATCCTTTTCGATGATCACCTCAACGTCGTCACGATCCAGGACGGCTTTGACGGGCCACTTCGGAAATTTGCCTTCGGCTTTGACAGTCGTCGTATTTCCGACCGAGACGACCGGAGGATAGAAGCGATCGAGTTGCACTTGGGCCGATGCGAGCGTAGGAACGGCCAACCAGAGCAGGACCGAAACGGTGGCAATGATCGATCCTTTAGCGGTACGGCGCAAGCCGTCCGGTTTGAAGCGTGCGGAAACATGCAAACGAGATGCGAACGACCGGAGGGCTTGCGTCCTGCCGCTACGGGCAGAGGCGACGGAAGGGCGTGAGTTCAATTCGATTCGCATCAGCTCATCAATTCCGAGATCGGTGTGGCGTCGCTGACCAAGTGCACCGGTCGGCCTTCGGGGGAGTGCAACATTTGCCCGGCATCGATCCCGAGTTTGCGATAAACCGTTGAGACAAAATTTTCGGGCGAAAGTACACGCTCGACCGCCGCATAGCCATGACGATCGGTGGCGCCGATAACTTGGCCGCCCGAGGTTCCTCCGCCAGCAAACATGACGCTCATCGCGTTGGACCAGTGATCGCGGCCGCCGCGGTCATTGATCTTTGGCGTCCGTCCGAACTCGCCCAAGGCGATCACGAGCGTCCGCTCCAGCATGCCACGGTCCTTCAAATCGGACACAAGTGCCGCGATGGTCGCTTCGAACGACGGCATCTTTTTATCGTAGGCGTCAAACAGATCGGTATGATGATCCCAACCGCCTTGCACTAAGGTGACAAAGGGGACCCCGGCGCTGACCAGACGGCGTGCCAATAATGCTTGCTGGCCAAAGGTGTTGCGGCCGTAGGCGTCACGCACTTTATCGGGTTCGGAATGGATGTCAAAGGCGGCTTGCGATTGGGGGCTGCTAACCAATTCCATGCCTTGGACATAAAATTCGTCGGCGGCCATCACGGGATCCCCCGCGGCTGCGTCTTTGATCCGTTTCAGCTTGTCGATCTGATTGCGAATGTCTTGACGCGATGCGAATCGTTGATCGGTTAACCCGCTCGGGATCGTCACATCGCGGACTTGGAACGACGAGCTGTTCGGATTGTCGGGAACGACAAATGGAGCGTGTTTGGCGCCGAGAAAATTCGGTCCTCCCGAACGCGACATGCTGGGGATCGAAAAGTAGGCTGGAATGCCATCGGGGGCACCGACTTGGTGCGAAACGACGCTTCCCAAACTGGGATGAAAGCTGACAAACGCACCGCAGCCCACCGGAATTCGCGGTGGAGCTCCGGTCATCATGTAGTGGTTACCGGCACCGTGATTGCCTTGATCGTGCCGGATCGAGCGAACAATCGCCAAGTCATCCGAGATCGCCGCCAGCCGTTTCATCGGCTCGGAAAAATGGATGCCAGGGGTTTGCGTTGCAATCGGTTCGTATTTCCCTCGAATCTCGATCGGTGCGTCGGGTTTCGGATCAAACGTCTCGTAGTGACTCGGGCCGCCATCCATCCAAATCAGGATGCACGCGTCGGCTTGTCTTTTTAATAGCGACGCAGGCGTTTCCGACGCATGAGCCGAGGTTGCTCGCAGCGCCCCGGCCAATCCACCGGCGATCAAGCCGTGCAGACCAAGTTTCAACCCGTCGCGGCGGGTAATCCCGTCACAATTACGATGGTGGTTTCGATTCATGTATCCGTACCTAGTTCAAGATTGAGAATTCTGGGGAATTGAGCATCGCCCACATCAGGTCTTCGATCACGCTGCGTCGATTCTCGGCCGAGGTGACTAGCTCAACCGCGTAGTCGCGTTCGTCCGTTGTCGGATATCGCGTGAAGATCGCCAAGTACAACTCGTCGACAATTTGCTCGGGTGACTTTTCACTCGCAGCCAATTCCGCCGCGCGACCTTTGTCCGAACGAACACGCGTGTCTAGCTGTTGTGAGTTCATCAAATGCAGTGCTTGGGTGACGGTCGAATCGGGCGTCCGTTCGCACGGCGGATCTTGATTTTCGTTGGGGCGGCCGAAGGTATCGAGAAAGATCGAATTGACTCGCGTTGTCCAAACTTGGTTGGCACGCGAATCGGGCGGCATCGCCTGGAACGATTCGGTTGTTTGGGTCACATCGGCCACGGCATCGGCCAACACTTCGGCTCGCAGTCGGCGACGGTAGTGACGTGAATAATTTAACCGATCGGCGACATTGGACGCCGTCGGTTCGGAGCTGTGCAGATAGACTTGCGACAACGTGATCGTTTTGAGCAGATGTTTGAAATCGTAACCTGAAGCTTGAAAATCGTTGGCCAATGCACTCAACAGCTTCGGATTGGTCGCCGGATTGGTGGTGCGTAGATCGTCGACCGGTTCGACAAGCCCTCGCCCCATCAGGATTCCCCAAGTGCGATTGACGTGGACTTGGGCAAAGAAGTCATTGTCGGTGGACGTCATCCATTTTGCGAGCGCATCGCGAGGATCGGTCGGGTCGCCGTGATTCTCTGCGACCGGATCATCACCTTCCACCTCCGCGATCTCGAATAGCGGCGTCGGCGTCATCGTTTCGCCGGTCAGCGGGTGCGACACCGTGCCTTTGCTCGAGGTAAACACCACCTCTTCGCCACCGGAGATCGGCGGCGACAGTCCGGTGCCCTTGTAGCCCACTTTGGAGAAGTAGGCAGCGAACTGGTAGAAATCTTGTTGGCTCCATCGTTCAAACGGATGGTGGTGGCATTTGGCACAGTCCAATCGGATGCCCAGGAACAATTGGCTGACCATCGTTGCAACCTCATCGGGGCTGCGACGATCACGATACAGGGTGGCGGCTCCGTTTTGCCACGTGCTTCCTTTGGCGGTCACCAATTGACGAACAAAGGTGTCATAGGGCACCTCGTCGCGAAATTGTTGCCGGATCCAGTTGTCGTAGTTCATCACCGCCTTGATACCGACGCGGTAGGGATTCGGACGCAGTAGATCGGCCCAGAATACGGCCCAGTGATCCGCAAATTCAGGTCGCTCGAGCAATTGATCGACCAGCTTGGCTCGCCGTTGTGCCGGGGTTTCGCTTTCACTGCCATCAAGAAACGCTCGCGTCTCTTCGACCGTCGGCAACCGACCAATCAGATCCAGGCTGACGCGTCGCAAGAAAACATGATCCTCGACGCTCGGCGATGGCTCGATCCCCAGCGTCTGCAGCTTTTCATAGACCAATTCGTCAATGAATCCATTTCGCGGCAGCGATTCAAACACCGCAGGCGGCAGCGGTTCGGTTTGTGGGATTACCACGTTGGCGACTTCGATATGGTTCATGTAACGTGCCATCACCGCCGTTTCGCCTGGCAGCGAACCAGCTTGGATGACGCCGGTTGCGTCGACCGAAACCACCGCGTCGTCGTTGGACAAATAAGTCGCTAGCCGTGTGACGTCGCGTGTCGAATCGTCGCTGTAATGGGCGGTAACCTTTAGCGATTCGGCCTGCGACGGGGTAAGCGAAAACGAATCTCGCTCGAGCGTGACTTTAACGAGTGTCGGCTCACCGTCGACGCGGCGTGGTGCTCCCTGCCGAATCCACTGCACCAAGGTTTGATAGTCGTCGGAACCTCGCTCGAGTTTGCGTCCACCCCCGTGCGGCAATTCCGCAGTCGCTTTGAGCAGCAGCAGACTGTTCTCGGGCGAGGCGGGAAAAATACGTCGGCCGCGTGCATCACGGCTGACCGCGGCGTGGTCGAACTCGGGATCAAACCCCAACAGCGACAGCTGAAACCCGTTTTGGCCACGCTGTTTACCGTGGCACGCGCCCGAATTACAAGCTTGAGCGGTCAGTATCGGTTGGATATCCAGTTCGAAGCTAACCGCTTGATCGGCCGCAAACGTGGGCGCAGTCGCGATCGCAACGCAACACGCGATCCAAATCAAGAGACAGCAATGTTGAAAAACGGTTTGCATGACGGTAGGCGAGAAAAATCGGTCTGAAGGAAATATCGTAGCTAGCTTCGCCAGAAGGTGGTGTTTCGCATTTGCGCCGCAACGATCCACGCTCTGGCGAGCGTATCAACAAAACGCAATTGCCCTAATTTGCCGCCGCTAAGCACGTATCA
Organism: Novipirellula caenicola; assembly: GCF_039545035.1. Lineage (NCBI taxonomy): Bacteria > Pseudomonadati > Planctomycetota > Planctomycetia > Pirellulales > Pirellulaceae > Novipirellula > Novipirellula caenicola. The sequence continues at coordinate 136,692 of NZ_BAABRO010000014.1, read as the reverse complement.
ACTCGGGAATCGGCTTGCCGTGATCGACGATCGGGGTGGGACGGCCGTTAAAATCTTTGATAAACACTTTCGAAGCGTCGATGCCCAGGTGATGGTAAATGGTTGCCAAGAAGTCGCCGGGTCCGCAATGACGTTCGATCACGTCTTCGCCACGTTTGTCGGTCGCTCCGATGCACTGGCCCGTTTGGATTCCACCGCCAGCCCAGATGTTCGAGAACGCTCGCGGCCAATGATCGCGACCGGGTTGTTTGGTGCCTGTCGCGGCGCTGGCGTTCCCGGCTCCGGTACTGGGTTGGTAATTGATTTTTGGAGTACGCCCGAATTCACCGGTGACAACGACCATCACACGGTCGTCCAAGCCTCGCTGATAAATGTCTTCGATCAATGCGGTGACGGCTTGGTCGTAGGCGGCGGCTCGAAAACGCATCGCATCAAACACGTGATGATTGACGGCGTGATCGTCCCAGTTCTGCACACGGCCACACAGCGGGCCACGCAGACTGCTGGTCAGCACCTCGACACCCGCTTCGGCTAATCGTCGAGCCAGCAACAATTGTTGCCCCCACGTATTGCGTCCGTAACGATCGCGTGTCTCGTCGTCTTCTTCGCTGAGGTCGAATGCACGCTTGGTTTGCGGATTTGTCAGCAGCGTCATCGCTTGAGTTTCGAACTCATCGAGTGCGCCAAGTTCACCGTATTGGTCAAACGCACGCGTCATCGTATCGAGTTTTTGACGCAAGTCGATTCGTCGACTCAGGCGTTCGACTTCGCGTGAATCGGATAATCCGATGTTGGGGACGACGAAGTTGGGTGCATTGGGATCGCCAGTGACTGAGAACGGCGAATAGGTTTCGCCAATGTACGCCGGGCCGATGTATTCGGACGACATGTTGACGCCGACATAGCGTGGCAACGGATTCGTTCGTGTCGTTTCCTCTTGTGCTCGCAAGTAGTTCGCAACGGTCATCCAATCAGGAAGCCGCGGCTTGGGTTTGTCACGCGTGTCAGAGTCACCCGATAGCAGTTGCATGGAACCGGCTGGATGTCCCCCGGCGGTTTGATGCATGCTTCGCAGCACGGTGAACTTGTCTGCGATGGCAGCCTGTTTTGGCAACAGTTCGGTAAAGCGGACGCCGGGGATTTTTGTTCCGATCGTGCCAAAGGGGCCGCGATACTCGGTTCCCGCATTGGGTTTGGGGTCATACGTGTCGATGTGAGAGCATCCGCCTGGTTTCCAAACCATGATGACCGCCGTCTTTTTCTTCGCCGTGGTCGGACTGGCCGCTTGCAGTCGCATCACGCTGGGCAGACTAAGGCTGGCAAACCCCGCGATCCCCATCCGCATGAAACTGCGGCGAGACGAACCGCGGATGCGATTCCCCGTGGTCAATACGTTACCGAGCGGCCCGGGACAATGAGCCGGACGAATCATTTCAGCATCGCGATTGGGTTGTGCAGAACGTCTCATTTTTTCTCCGCGGGTAGGACGCGAATCGCGATCGGTTTGGACACCACAATATCGGCGATGTCGGTGGTGGAGGGTTTTTTGGCAGGTTCGCTTGATGGCTTTGCTGCGTCCACCGGTGCAGGGACTATCGGAGCAGGGGCCATCGGATCAGGGGCCAGTGCTTCTCGCGAATACTTTGCGACCGCACTTCCGTAGAAAGCGATCCAGTAGTCGCCCGGCGCTGGCTTCAGCTTTGCCAAGTCGAGGGTCACTTCGGAGTGATCGTCATTGAGTGGCAAGTCGAATTTCGGATGCGCTTCGAATCCGCTGCCCATGGTTTGCATCGCAACCGTCGCTCCGGAAAATTCGCTGCGTCGGCGGTGTGCCAGCGGAATCGTCACCGATTCACCGGCGACCACTTCGATCGGGGCATCGGCAGTCGGCTGAATCGTCAGCGGGGCGACTTCGGCACTGCCAACCGACACCGCCACATCCACGACCAAACGGGGGCTAGGGATTTCGGACCATGCATCCTTCACCGGCCACGCCATCGACGCCAAGCGGCAAGGGCGACTGACGGTTTCACCCTCGATCTCGGCTTGACCGATGAACGTTGCGTTTGCCCATCCTGACGGAGCACCTTCATCCGCAGTGACCAACACGATGCCACGCGATTTGCCGGCGGGAATTTTTAATCCTTGTGCGAACACGCCATCGGGAAGCGATTGCATTGACAATTCAATGTCGCCATCAAATCCATCGCGACGAAACGCGACGACTTCCAGTGCCATTGTCGCTCCGGGCCGCAGCGATATCGGTTTGGACAACGCGTTGCGGTCGCCGTTACGCAGCCCCATGTGTAGCGCCCAGGCGACGAGAGCAAAATCGGGCTCGGCTTTGCGAATCACCATCCGGTAGCGATTGCGAATGTCACTGCGAGTCCCGCCGAATGCGTCGAGCAATTGCACCCGATAACGACCGTCTTCGGGGATCTCGATTTTGCCAAGAATGTCGGACGTCCCGGCGTTGTACGGAGGACCATCGTAGGCGTAGTTATTGCCGGATACTTTTACCGGACTCGGAATATCGGCTAGCTCGATGACATCGACGAGCGATTCGGTCTTTGAACCATCGGCGGCGCTTTCAACAACCCGCTGGACCAGCATCGTCGGATCGGTGGGTAGTCCGAGGCGTTCCGACGCGACTTCGACCCACCACGACTCTCCTTTTTTCGCAGTGAACTCGAACACATCGACATCGGCAGCCGGAAAGAACGTGCCCGCGATGTCGCATGGCAGCGTGATCGTTTGCACCAATGACGCCTCGCCCAACCGCTTTGAATCGTTCGGTTCGACTTCGGTCGTCGTTGCTACTTGAGCAAGCCCGATTGGCGGCCATGAGAACGCGTTGACGGCTTCGGTCCCCGCCATTCGCTGCGGTTGCTGATCCGCCGAAAGCTCGCGAATCGCCAGACGATAGAAGTGCTCAGCACCTCCTTGGAACGTCAACTCGTGAACTTTCACGATGTATTGGCCGTCTGCGGGAGCCGTGAAGTCGAGCAGATCGCCACGACGCTCGACCAATAAATCGCGACCCGCGGCGTCGGCGATGATCACGACCGCGTTTAATTTGCTGTCGATCCCACGTGCGGCACAATCAACCACGACACGTTGATCCTGTTTAGCTTCGAATCGATAATGATTCACACCACGCACCGGCATCGTCGCGTTGACAATTGAGTTGATCGTGACGGGCAATGCCAGCTCTGGCGATGTCGACGGTTCACTTTGAACCAATTCGGCGACGGTATCGACCGAAAAGACGCGTGATGATGACAATCCAAGTGGCGTCATCACGCGAGCTTCGTGAATACCAGCGGGACAATCCGCCGCGATCGTGACCACGTAACGATGGGGGTCCGCTTTGCCGGCATCGTCGAGTTTTGATTTTGCGGTGATCCCTGGATGCGAAAAGACCAGTTCGCTGGCGTCGTCGATCGCCTCGCCGCTAAGCGTAACTTCGACTTCGCTTCCCGCTTGCCCGCCCATCGGCATCGTCGTCAACAAACGAGGTGACGGCAAACAAACCGACTGGGCGAACGCGTCTGAAGCGTTTGTCGCAACGCAAAGCGAGATCACAAAGGCAATCGTCAACCTGAGCCTGCGCGAAGGATATTGTTTCGTCGGTGGGTCGTAGGTCATGGCAATGGTGGGTGGCACGTTATTGTTTTTGATGGCGGTGCGGCGCGCGAGGGCGTCCGGACTATTTAGATCGTTCTTTCTCGCCGCAACCGGACGGCTTGCGCCGTACCGCTAAAAACGTGGTTGGTCTGGCGTTAATGGTTGAATAAAAACTCTTTTGTATTGATCAGTGCCCACAACAAATCTTGTAAATTTTCGCGGGTGGCATCGACGTCGCTTAAAGGTTTCTTGTCGGCAGCGAAGCGAGGTTCCGACAAATACGCAACCGCGGTCGCCCGTTCTTCGTCTCGAGGCGGTCGTGCATAAGCAGCCAAGTACAACTCGTTGATGCGGTCATCGTCGGTGACCTCTTTCGTCGCCGCCAAACGTTCGGCGCGGCCTCCTTTAAACGCAAGTTTGGCCTTGATGTCCGCGGCGTTGATGAAATGCAGGCTTTGCGCAAGGCTGGCGGATTGAACTCGCTCGCACTCGCACACACTGGTACTTTCAGGACGTCCAAACACTCGCAAAAACGGCGACGATTTGTTGTAGCTGTTGTCCGGCAGTGCGACCGCTTTGGTGCCCACGGGCAAATTGGCAAAGTCGGTGCGGGCGCCGGTCAAAAAGTCGATCGAATCAAGCATCACTTCGGCTTGCAGCCGCTTGGGATAGAACCGCGAGTAGTTTTGTCGGTCGGCGAGGTTGTATTCGTTGGGAACGGAACTCAATTGATAGGCATGCGACCGCGTGATCACCCGCACCAATTCTTTCAGATCATACCCGCTATCGATAAAGTGTCGTTCGATTGCGGTTAGCAGCTCAGGATTGGTCGGCGGGTTGGTATCGCGGATGTCATCTTCGGGTTCGATCAATCCGCGACTAAAGAAATGTTTCCAATAGCGATTGACCAGTGCTTTGGCAAAAAACGGGTTCTCTTCCGAGCTCATCCAATCGGCCAAGCGCAGCCGTGGATCCTCGCCCGCAGGAATTTCACCAACGTTGTCTCCCAAAGCCGCAGGCGGAAGCGTTTCACCAGTCTTGGGATTCGTTTCGCCCGCGACACCCCGTTGATGAAAAATTTGGTCTTCGCCGCGAACGCCGGTCGGTTTGCGTCCCACTTTGCTAAAAAAGGCAACCAACGAGTAATAGTCGTCTTGGCTCCACCGCTCAAACGGATGATGGTGGCACTGGGCACACTGCATTCGCACGCCGAGAAACAATTGGGCAACGTCTTCGATTTGTTCCTTCGGTTCCTTGACACGCTTGTACCAGGCGACCGGTGGATTCCCCATCACGGTTCCGGTGGCCGCCAACAATTCACGCACGATTTGGTCGTAAGGCCGGTTCGCTAACAAACTATCTCGCAGCCAAGCGTGAAAGGCAAAGTTCGATGTGATGTCGCTTTTGTCATCCCGCCGATTCTTCAGTAGCGTCGTCCACTTGTTCGCAAAGTAGTCTGCATAGTCGGGACTCTTCAAAAGTTCATCGATCACTTGATCGCGACGGTCATCGTCGCGGTTGCCAAGGAAAGCACGCGATTCAGCCTCGGTCGGCAAGCGGCCGGCGATGTCCAACGTGACCCGCCTCAGGAACGTTGCATCGTCACAGATCGGCGATGGAGGAATGCCAAGCGTCTGCAAATTGTCAAAGACAAAATCGTCGACAAAGTTGTTCGAGTCCGGCACCTGGTCGACCGCAGCCCCCAGCGGAATCGCAGCGGTATAGACTGCGACTTTGCCTTGGTAACGAACCATCACCGCAGCGTTACCAGGCAGATGCTGTGCATGCACCACTCCCGATTCCGACGACTCGATCATCGCGACGTCGTTGGTTTCGTAGAGAGCCAGATCGGTCACATCCCGTGTCGTTCCGTCGCTGTAGTGAGCAATCGCCGTCAATTGCTGTGTTGCTCCCTGGTTCAACAATCCACGTTCGGGTTGAACTCGGATCGAGGTGAGCTCGGGAGCGTCCTGGGCACCGTAGAGAGCTCCCGCGGCAATCCAGTCGCGTAGTTGGCGATAGCCGGCAGATTGTTTCTCTAGCCGAACGCCGCCGCCGTGGGGAATTTGACCAGTCGCTTTCAGCAGTAGCAGACTTTGTTCGGGTGCGGCCAACGAGAGTCGTCGTCCGCGAGCTTCGCGTACCACATGTTCGTAATCCTCAGCGGGCTCGAAACCGAGCAGCGACAGTTCAAAACCGTTCTGTCCCCCTCCTGCCTTGGCGTGACAGACGCCGGTATTGCAGCCTGCTTTGGTTAAAACCGGAGCGACGTCGTTGGCGAAGCTGATCGCAGGTTTCTGGGCGTCTGCGGTTACGTTTTTTGCAAAGACAATATCACCTTCGGCAAACACCGTATCATCCAAGCACAGCGATACAGCGATCACGGCGACACATGGCAAATGCCACGGCAGCATCGAAAACGCGCGACAGGCTACGGCGGAACGCATAAGCGAGTGCCACAATGTTGGGAGGGATCCCGATTGACCGGGGGCGGGAAGTCCAAAAGGACTCAGCGTTAACGATAGTGTTTACTGTTCACAATGTCAAATTGTGTGCGGTCCCAAGTTCCCCCGACCGCGTTTTCACGATTAGCTTGAAACTTTTTAATCTATACACTCTTCGACAGCACCGTTTTAGTAAACTGATTCTTCCCACCTCGCGTCTTCCCCACCACAACATCGTTCGAGCACACCATCATGCCGGGTCCCCTCCCTAGTTCACCCGCTCGCGCTCGCAAAGTCCCTGCGTCCAGCACTCACTGCCGCGATACCATCGACCTTGGATCGAAGCAGCCGAGTTTTGTCGACGCATGGCACGGGCCTGCCTTCATCATTCGCACAATGAACTCGTGCAAACACAATGGCTTTCGCCGCGCCGTTAACAACGTAAAAGACGTTGCAGATTTGATCAGGGGTTTCAGCAGGCCACTCGCCACACCGCTGGTCGCCTTCGGCATGACGTCCCTGTTGTTGATCGCTGCAGATCCGGTCAGTGCCGAACCCGTGTTAACCATCGCGTCACTGCAACGAACGACGCCGGTCGACTTTGCCAGCGAAATCGCTCCGATCTTGAAACGCAATTGTGTCGCTTGCCATCAAAAGGCCGACGACGAAGGCGGCTTGGTACTCGAGTCCCATGCGTCACTGATGAAGGGTGGCGATAGTGGGCCCGCGGTGGTCGCCGAAGACGCCAAATCAAGTTTGTTACTGCTGCGGGCAACCGGCGAAGAGGATCCGCTGATGCCACCGGCCGACAATGACGTCGGGGCCTCGCCGCTGACTGCCGATGAATTGGGACTTCTGCAATTGTGGATCACGCAAGGCGCAAAGAATTCCGACGCGAGTCACACCGAATCGATCAGCTGGCAAGCCATTCCCGAATCCATTCGCACCGTCTATGCATCGGATGTTTCGCCCGACGGACAACAATTCGCGTTTGCCCGAGGCAACCGATTGTTTGTTGCCGACATCGATCAACCCACCAATTCGGTCGTGCTTGCCGACCCTGCACTTGCTGATCTGGCAACGGGAGAATCTGGGATTGCCGACGTCGACTTGATTCAATCGATTGCGTTTTCGCCAGACGGACGCCGGCTTGCCACCGGTGGATTCCGCACCGTGCGATTGTGGAAGCGAACACATCCGGCGGTTGAGTCTAAAGAGGCGGCGTGGATGAAGGTCGCACAAATCATCTCAGTCAAACCCGGTGGCTCCGAGATCGCACTGGTCAATGCCATCGGCGATATCGAGGTCTGGGATGTCGCCACGAACGATCGTCGGGCATCAATCCTGGGACACTCCGATCGCGTGGTCGGAATCGCCTGGGCTGGTTCCACCAACCAATTAGTGGTTGCCGACGAAGCGGGACACATTAGCGTTTTCGATGCGACCAACGGCAACAAGCTGACCGAATTGGAACTCGGTGTATCACTGGAACAATTGGCCACGGGCAGCGACGGCATCCACATCGCAGTTCGGACCAGCGATGGCATCGCACAACTATTGCGAATGGTAGCGGCCGCAGAAAATGCACCTGCAACTATTCAAGTGGTACATGATTCTCTCGCCGACATCTCGGACGCTACCGCCGTGGTACTGATCACCAAACCAGCGTTGGCGGTCTCTGTCGCCAGCGAGACACGAGGCGTTGTGCTGGTCGATGCAGCCAAGAATCAAATCCTTCGGACGCTGGACGCTGGGGCGATCGTTGACGCCATCGACGTCTCGGCGGATCAAACACGTCTGGCGACGGGCAGTCGCGATGGAACCGTTCAGGTCTGGAACCTAGCTGACGGTAAACGGTTAGCCATCGCCAACGCGTCGATCGAAGACGCATTGGCGGTGTCCAAGCGGACTCGCGACGCCAGTCGCCAAAAAGCCCTGCTGGCCAAATTGGCGGAAAAGACGAAAGAGCTTGAAGAGCTGCTAAAGAAAGAAGACGAGGCACTCGCGGCGGTTATCAAGACACGGGACGCAGCGGCCAAGGCGAATGAGGCCAACGAAGCAAAGCGAGTCGAAGCAGCCAAGTTGGTCACAATGACGGAGGCCGCGATCGCAAAAAGCAAGGCCGAGATGGCTGCGGCAGAGAAACTTGCGGCCGAAGCAAAGTCGCGACTCGAGCAAGCCACCAAGCAGCTCGAATCAGACAAGTCGGCGAAGGAGAAAATCGCAGCCGAGCAGGCCGATAAGCAGGCCGATAATCAGGCCGACGAAACTACGGCTGCGAAAACGGCGGAAGCCGAGCAGAAAGTGGCCGCAACGCAAGCCGAGATCGAGAAGGCGAAAGCGGACATCGCTGCGGCAGAGAAATCCATCGCCGCGGCCAAAGCGGCTCAGGAAAAGAGCGTCAAGGAACTTGAAGCTCAGCGTACTGCCTTGACCAAAGCCGAAGCCGAAAAGGCAAAGACCGAAGCGGAATTGGTCAAGCAGCAACGGTCGACCGACGCGGCTACGGCGGCTCAGAAGCGAGCCACCGAAGCCATCCCATCGCATCAACGCGTCGTCGAAGCCGAAACACGCGGACTCGCTCGGCTCGATGCCAAATTGGCCCATGCACAAGCAAACTTGAGTCGACCTGGACGTGCGGTAATGGATTTAGCGTGGAGCTCTGACGACTCGCAAATTGCCACGGTGCATCGCGACGGTACTTCGTGTTTGATTCGCAGTCTTGATGGCCAACCACTAACAACGTTCCCTCGCACCGACTCACACGACGTCATGGGCGTCGGCACCACGGATCGATTTGATGTCGCGTTCGTTAACAAAACCCTCTGCCGATTGCTCATCCCCGGCATCATCCAGGGCTACTCCCTACAAGGACAATGGACGCTAGAACGGACAATCGGCTCGATCGACAATCCGAACCTGCTTGCCGATCGCGTCACGGCAATCGATTTCCGAGCGGATTCGATGACGCTGGCGGTTGGCTCGGGTGAGCCCAGTCGTTCGGGAAGTGTCAAAATCTTTGATGTTCGAAACGGAACCGTGCTTCGCGATTTGGGCGAACTTCATTTGGACACCGTGCTGGGATTGGCGTTTTCACCCGATAGCCAAACGCTGGCGTCGGCATCAGCGGATCGCACGATCGGATTGACCAACGTTGCCAGTGGCGAAACCACGCGGCGGCTCGAGGGACATACACACCATGTCTTGTCGGTGGCATGGCAAGATAGCGGCGACGTGCTGGCGTCCGCCGCCGCGGACCAAACCGTCAAACTGTGGAACACCGAAACAGGAGAAACATCGCGAACCGTCAGCGGATTTCCCAAGGAAGTGACGGCTGTTCAGTTTGTCGAGACCAGCGACCAATTCGTGGCGGCAGGCGGCAGCGGCGAAGTACGACTGATCAAATCAACCAACGGTGGAAAGGTCCGTGGCTTTGACGCCGCGAAAGAGTTCGTCTTTACGGTCGCGGTGACGCCTGACGGCAAAAAGTTGATCGCAGGCGACGAAAATGGCATCGTTCGAATCTGGAGCGTCGCCGATGGAAAGTTGATTGCCGAACTGAAATGACCTTTTTTGGGCTCGATCGCATCAATGAAACCGTGATCGAGCTGGTCGGCAATTCCGTCGCCGACGGACGAATTGGCGTTCGCCGAAAAGTTTTGAAAAAATTAATCGGTAAGAATTTGGACGCAGCGTACCACAGTTGATTAGCCGAGGCCGATTCGTTGCTTACGCTTCAAATCCGGCTTTGGTGCGACGCCCACTTTAGGTGCTTGTTCGCTTTAGGTGCTAGAGATGCCGTGGCGGATCGAGAAGGATTTGGACACGACGAGATTCGCGGCAGCTAAAAATTGTTGCGATGGGATTGGTGCCGGCGGGACTCGTTGCCTCGTCCACTACGTGCGGCGGGACTCGTTGCCTCGTCCACTACGGGGGCATTCGTCTTTTTACCCGTAAAAGACATCCCACTTTACTGACATAACTTTTGCAAGTGACAACGGAATACCGTAACCCGAACTGATGCCAACCGACGAACTTGACGACAATCGCTACGAGCAGTTTCTGCAGCATTTCTTGCGGGACCAGACTCGTATCTTTGCCTATGTGCGGTCGCTGCTGCCGCAATACGCCGACGCGCAAGACGTGTTCCAGCGATGTAGTTTGACGCTGTGGCGGCACTTTGACGATTTCGATCACGAGCGGCTGTTCCTGCCGTGGGCCTGTGGCATTGCGTTTAATGAAGTACGAAACTTTCGACGCACCGCCGGCCGCGATCGTTTGCAATTCGCAGATGATCTCGCGGAACAGTTGGCCGATCGCCGGATGGCAACGCTGGGGCAGCGCGACCTTCGCACCTCCGCCGTCCGCACTTGCGTCAGCCATCTCAAATCAGCAGACCGCGAACTGATTCAACGCGTCTATCATGACCGACGCCCCATTGCCGAAATCGCCGAATCGGCTGGCAAAGCCGTGCAAACGATGTACAACCGATTGTCCGCCGTTCGACGAATGTTGTTGCAATGCATCGAAAAACGCATTGCGTCCGAGGAGGCACTTGGATGACGAGATCTGAAAATCGAAATGACGATCGGCAACTGCATCAACTGCTGAGCAAGCTGGTCGATGGTTCCATCACCGACTCGGAACACCTTGACTTACAAGACAGACTGCGTGACGACGCCGATGCTCAACAGATCTATTTCAACTACCTGGATTTGGATACCGATTTGCGTCAAATGACGCACGGCGCTGCGGCGGTTGATCCATCCCCGCAAATCAATCGTTCCTTGCGATTTTGGGTGGCGATTGCAGCTTCGGTTCTGATGATCGCTTCGTTGATTTGGTGGAACGATCGTGATCCGGTCGAAGAGGCCATTCCGGCAGCACCGAAACAGGCAACGCTACTGCAATCGGCCGGCGGGGTCTTCTTTCGCGATGTGATGCCGGGTGTTGGCGAACCGCTGAAAAGCAACCATGAATACGCGCTCACCTCGGGAATGATCGAACTGAGGTTCCCATCCGGTGCGGAGGTCATCTTGGACGCTCCGGCCGTGATCGAAATTGCCAGCCAGGATCGCTTGATCGTCCAACAAGGATCATGCAGCGTGTATGCACCCGACGGCGCCGAAGGGTTTCAAGTCATCACGCCCAAGACTGAAATCACCGATCTGGGCACTCGTTTTTCCGTCGACGTCGACGAGGTGGGTGATACCGAAGTGCAAGTCGTCGAAGGCGCAGCCGAAGTGCAACCGCGGGATCGAGATGATTCAGAAAAGATCCTGCTAACCGAGCGTCAAGCTAGCCGCTTTAACGGCGGCAATGCTTCGTCGGTCGAGTTTCAGCCGCGTCAATATCGGCACCAGCTTCCTGACCGCGTCGTCGAGTTTTCCATGGGAAACACCGCCGGCAAACCCAATGGACAACTTCAAAGTGTGACCGTCCAGCGTGGCGGAACGAAGCGGCGATACGATGTATCACAGCTGATTGGCATCGAGGTTACTCATTTTCGTGGCGGTACGAATTCGCAGCACATGTCCGTTGCGATCGGAGACACAAACGATTCCGGCGATGGCCGCCGTGCGGTGATCGAATCCGACCGGTTACTCCATACTGGTTTCCTCAACCTCGGCGGCGGCTCCCAACCCCTCACATCAGATCCGCTGCTTGGTTTAGACAACGACGCCGAGACGACGCTGGGGATGGCCATTCGCTTTCGCTCGCCCGTCGTCAATGCCCCAGGGCCGGATGTCGTATTCTTTGAATTGCAGTCGGTGCTGAACCCTGCAGACGGAGATGCGTTTCACGTCAGCCCACTGCGAATGGATGCTGGTCTGCATTCCCAAACCATCACTCGATACGACATCACGCTCAATTCGCCCGAGGCATTGTCGATTCCCGATTTTGAACTGTTGCAGTTCGATTCACGCGTTGCCCGTGTGTCCGATCTACTAGAGGGTTCCTTCACCAGGATGAATCCTTCGATCCCGTTTTGGGCCATTGCCGTTGGGATCGACTTGAGTGACCTGGGTTATCCACCGAACGCCGTCGTCGAGGGATTGTTTTTCCAAGACGCCCGCGACGACGACCAAATCGTCGACCCCGTGTTTATCGCGGGCTTCCCCGCCGAACTGCCTCCCGCCGAACGCCCAACTCCCTGATCATGATGAACGTCTCGAAATTGCTGACCTGTTTGCTATTGCTGCTGACCTGTAATTCGATAGCTGCAGCCGAGGAACCGGTGCTGGTGGCCGATTGGGACTTTGCCACCGAAGCGACACATTCGTTCCACACGCATGGTTCGGTACAACGTGATCAAGCCGGCCCGCGGCCTCCGGTCTACCCTGATTTTCAAAGCAACAATACCGCGATTCGGCTGGGCGATTCCGGTGGTTATCTGTCGATCGATGATCCAGCCCAACAGAGTGATTTTGACTTTACCAACGGCGACGCAATCACGCTGGAGGCATGGATCAAGATCGGAAATCCCTCACACAACACGCCAATCTATGTTGTTAGCAAAGGACGCACCGGGCATCCTCGTTTTGCCAAAGACAATCAAAACTGGGCGATGCGTGTCCAACGGGTAGGCGACGGGATGCGAGTCGGGTTTTTGTTCGCCACCAAACGTACGCAAAGCGACGCCCATTGGCATCGCTGGACTTCCACCGCTTCCTTCACCGCCGAGAACACTTGGCATCACGTCGCGGTGACGTATCGCTTTGGCGAACCCGATTCGATCCGCGGATGGATCGATGGCAAACCGACCGGTGGCGATTGGGGCATGGGGGGTAAAACCACCGAGCCTCCGATCGTTGATGATGATCAGGTTTGGATCGGATCCGCCAATTCCGGGAACCGCTTCGTCGGGCTGCTGGACAACGTGGCGGTGTTTCGTGGGTTGGCAGACGATTCAATGATGGCGTCGCGGTTTCGCCGAGTAGGCGAAGAAACGAAGCCAAAATTGGCTGCCGAAACGATGCCTGAACTGGGCGAAATTCCCCCCGGCCGTGTGCTGGTCACGCTCGCCGAAGGGCTGCCAACGGAAACTCGCTGGATCATGGACAACGAGTCATGGCCGACCGAGGCGATGCGTTGGTTCAGCGACGCCTTCCTCATCGATCGGTTGCCCATCCGTTACGACTCGTGGGGAATCCGCGATGCTTGGCGAGAACCGGTGCTGTTGCGAATGGCCGCGGATGTTCAGTTCAAACCAGGAAGCCATCGGCTGGTGATGCGTGCGCGAGGGATGGGGCGATTGTGGATCGACGGCGAGGTTGTCGCTCGCACCAAACCAGTCACTCGTCGATCGCCCGACGGCGAACAACCGGTCACCCCCGTCGCCGAACCACCGCTGCCCGGCGTGCGTCCGCACGGCTACCACCAACAAGAAGTGTTTGCGGAATGGTCGATTCCCAAAACCAACAACCAAGCGGGATCAACGCATCGAGTCGTGCTCGAATTAGCCGTGGGGGGCAAGAACCAACGTACCGAAACGGGTGAAGCCTGCGTCGCGGTGCAAACCGCCGACGGTCATTCGTTCGATCTGTTGACGCCGAAACACGCCGACATCGTGTCGTTGACCGATGCAGAAGTGGAACCGCTGCTGGATCAAATGGCCGACCAAATGATCGCCATCGATGACGCTTCACGTCGCACCGCCGCCGCATCACAAGACGCGTACTGGGACATGCGACATCAAGCGGCCGGCGAGTGGGCCGTCAATCATCCGGCTCCGCCGGTTCCCACGAACCACGGCGATTCCTCGCCACACCCGGTCGATGCTTTTATCACGCACAAGATCCAATCCGCTATCGACGCATCCGCGAAAAGCGACAGCAAAGTCACCGAACACTTTTATCGTCGCGTGCTGCCGATTCTTCGCGAGCAATGTTTTCGCTGTCACGGCGAAAAGGACAAGGGCGGATTGAAACTAAACTCGCGTGACGCCGCGTTGCAGGCAGGCGAGTCGGAAGCCCCTGCGGTGGTCCCCGGCGATCCTGATGCGAGCGAATTGATCTCACAAATTCGTAGCGGTGCGATGCCGCCCACCGAAACAGGCTTGAGCGACGAACAAATTGGTACGCTGGAACAGTGGATTCGTGACGGAGCCGCGTGGCCGGCGCCCGCGGTCGACGCCGTGGCGTTGTCGCCACCGGCGGTCGTCACCGACGAAGCGTTTCTTCGCCGCGTCTACTTGGACACCATCGGCGTACCACCGACATTGACCGAAGCCGAATCTTTCTTGCGAGATGCTCGCCCTAACAAACGCGAACGGTTGATCGACAACTTGCTAGACGACGAACGAACTGCAGACCATTGGGTCAGCCTGTGGCAAGACTTGTTGGCCGAGAACCCGACGCTGTTGAATCAGTCGATGGGCAGCACCGGACCATTCCGTTGGTTTTTGTACGATTCACTGCGTGACAACAAACCGATGGATCGAATGATCACCGAACTGATCATGATGCGAGGCAGTCCCGACACCGGCGGCAGCGCAGGATTTCGGTTGTCCGGTGAAAGCGATGCTCCCTATGCCGAAAAGGCAAACATTTTGGCCGGTGCATTCTTGGGTGTCGAATTGCAGTGTGCCCGTTGTCACGATTCCCCCTACCACTCGACGTCGCAACGTGACTTGTATTCGCTGTCGGCAATGTTAGAGCGGAAACCGGTTCAAGTCCCCAAAACCAGCCGCGTTCCCGATGCGTTCTTTGAAAAGAAGGGGCGTGAATCGCTGATCCGAGTCACGCTGAAACCAAATGAATCGATCGCTCCGGAGTGGCCGCTTGGCAGTTTGATCGGGATGACTGACAACGAACAAATCAATTTGTTGATGATCAACCCGAGCGATACTCGCGAACGATTAGCCGTGCTGATCACCGCTCCGCAAAACCGCCGCTTCGGACGCGTGATGGTCAATCGCGTTTGGAAGCAATTGATGGGATGTGGAATCGTCGAACCGGTCAGCGATTGGGAAGGTCAAACCCCCAGCCACCCTGAACTACTCGACTGGATGGTGCACCAATGGGTTAGCAGCGGTTATGACCTGCGAGTCGTGATGCGGCAGATCATGACCTCTCAATCGTACCAACGCGAGGCAACCGGACAGAACTTGATCGCCGACGCCGAACAACGTTTCTTCAACGCGCCCGATCGACGGCGATTGACCGCTGAACAGATCGTGGATTCGCTGCACGTTGCCTGTGGCAGCGAGATGAATGTCGAGGAATTGACGTTCGTCCATGACGGCCAACGCCCCATTGGCAAACGACAATCCTTAGGAGTGCCCAAACGAGCATGGATGTTTGCCAGTTTGAACAACGAACGTGATCGCCCCAGTTTGTCGCTACCGAGTGCTCGAGCCGTCACCGACGTGTTGCAAGCGTTTGGATGGAACGGATCGCGTCAGAAACCGATCAGCGTTCGCGACACCGCCCCCAACGTGCTGCAACCAGGGATCCTGTCCAACGGCACGCTTGCCATTTCACTTAGCCGTGCTTCGGTCGACAGCGACTTGAGCCAACTTGCGATCGAAGCTTCCTCGCCGCAATCGCTGGTCGACACAATGTTTTTGCGATTCCTGTGCCGGCTACCCACCCCCCAAGAACGACTCGCGTTTGTCAGCGAATTAAGCGTTGGATTCCAACAACGCATCGTCGCGGAAGACCAAATCAAGAATCCCGAACCTTTACCACCGCTTCCGCAAGTCACGTGGTTTAACCATCTGCGTCCCGAGACCAATACAATTCAACAGGAATTGGAACGTCGCGTCAGCCTAGGACCGCCTGCGGATCCGCGACTCGAAGCCAATTGGCGTGCCGTTTACGAAGACTTTGTTTGGAGTCTGATCAACCACCGTGAATTTGTCTGGGTACCATGATGCTGGATCAGAATTCTGCCAAGGTACACGCCGCCCGCCCCAATTTTTCGGTTGCCCCAATGCCCATTATTTAAAAGTCCCCTAATGTCGGGTTGTGATTTTTTTGGACGCTCGACGCCCCTCGTACCGAAACGTTTCCTCTTTCGCCAATTTCATCCCGCCTGAAACACACCTCCAAACGTTGACCCTGCTATGAATTCCGATCAATCCTCACTGTGCCTTAGTCGTCGTCATAGTCTTGCCGCAATGGCCGCAGCCGCAGGCGGAATGATGTTGCCTCGCGCCGCGTCCGCATCCTCGGCGAGCCCCCTGATCCAAGGCAAGGCGGAGCATGTGATTTCGATTTGGCTTGGGGGAGGAATGGGGCAAATCGATACCTTTGATCCGAAACGACAAGGCGATCCGGCCGCGAGGAAAGCGGGCTCGTATTACCCCGCCGTCGACACCGCCGTGCCTGGTGTTCAAGTCTGCGAACATCTTCAACAGCTTGCACCGCTGATGGATCGCGTCACCGCGGTGCGTTCGGTCCACCACGAAGTGATCGATGAACATGCCGCCGCGACCAATCGCATGCACACCGGTCGCGCGGTGACAGGAACCGTCTTGTATCCATCGATCGGTTCGATTGTTGCCAATCAACGCGGTGCTGCCGCCGAAGACGCACCGCCATACGTGTTGATTGGCTATCCGAATGTGACACGCGGCCCTGGATTCCTCGGCGCCAACAGTGGTTATCTGTATCTGACCGACACCAGCCAAGGCCCGGCTGGACTGTCGCGGCCCGCCGAGATCACGGAGCAGCGACAATCACGTCGTGAACGTTTTCTTGCCAGCATCGGAACGAACGACGCTGCGATCACCGATCGTCGTGTGCGTGATTACGACGACGCAATCAAGCAGAGTTTGCAATTGAGCGGCCCCGATTTCAATCGCGTCTTTGAACTTGGCCGCGAACCCGATCGACTGCGGAACCGATACGGCGGCGAATTCGGGCAGCGATGTCTACTAAGTCGCCGCTTAGTCGAGCGTGGCGTGCGCTTCATCGAAGTCTCGCACAACTTGAATTTCCTCAACGGCGCAGGCTGGGACGTTCACAACGAAGGCATCTTGAACCAACACGAATTGATCCGCGAACTCGACACGGCAGTTTCCGCATTGATCATCGATTTGCAAGAAAAACGGTTGCTCGACAAGACGTTGATCGTGATCACGACCGAGTTTGGACGTCCACCTGAATTCGACAGCGCTGGCGGTCGGGGACATCAAGGCCGAGCGTTCTCGTGTGTGTTGGCCGGTGGCGGGCTAAACCACTGCGGTGCCTACGGCGAAACCGACGAACTGAGCAAAAAGATCGTCGCTGATCCGGTCAGTGTCCCCGATTTCTTCGCCACCATCTGCGCAGCCGTCGGTATCGACTATGGCAAATACCTGTACGACGGCGACCGTCCCGTCCCCGTCACGGACAACGGCAAACCGATCGCAAAACTGTTTGCTTGAGGCTTAGCGAAAGTAACCATCGTTTCCCTTGTCGGTCATCGGTAATCCGAAGACGCGACCGCAGTAGGGCCAACGATGCGTCATCGTTTCACGTTATTTCTTCTACAAGACGAATGCCAATGAGCTTTGTCATCGTAGAACCGAAGATTTTCTCCCAATCTTCATCGTGGCCTCGCGAACCCTTCACAACGTGATCCCCCGCTTGTGGCACGCCACTTGGCGGCCCGTTTACCACTGTTTTTAGGGCATTTTCTGTATCGCAGCCCACTTTGAGGTCTTCTTTTTGGCGGAAAATGCCAGGATGCGCGAACCCGCATTTTTCTGTATATGGAAAAAATTATCTTATAGCCGAACCCAATTGTGCGATACTTAGAGCACAGGGGACGCAAGAAACGCGTCACCCTTGTGCAAAGGGAGTTTCAACGCCACTGTGCGGTTTGGCAGCCCAGGTGGAGTGAAAACTGATCGCGGGTCCGATGTCTAGCCTTTGATGGAAGGCAAACAATGCTAGCGACTCGTTGCATCTTCTTATCTGTTTACTTTTTTTATTTTTCGTTAAACGAGACAGTCTGATGCCAACATCAAGCACAATGATTCCAACCATTAACGAGACCTCTTTTCAAGCCGAAGTTGGGCAGCTTGTGAAGGATTTAGTGGGAGCCATCCGCTCTCGTAACCCCCTGAATCCGTTGATTGATTCTTGGCATGATCCCATCTATATCAAATCGGCTGACGGGCAGATGTTGGCGGTGAACAAGGCCTATGAGCACACGTTTTCAGGTAATGTCAGCTCGGTCGGACGGTTCAGTTCCGACTTCTTAAACGAAACGATCAAGCCGGTCGCGGCGAGCTCGGATGCATTGATTGTCCAAGGCTGCACCAGCGTGGACTTTGAGCACCTTGGCCGCGATCAACACGGACGCATGCTGCTGTTGCGAACCATCAAACGATCGTTGCTGGGCAGCGGTCACACTCGCGCTGCCATTTTGGGAGTGACGCGGATTGTCGAAGTGCAAACCGAGAACCCCGGAGCATTGCGCCTACTGGACCTTGCCCGTGTTTGGGAACAGTTTGTGCGACTGGATGATCGCGAAAAGAAAGTCGCCGTGTTGGTCGCCAAAGGGGAATCGGTCAAGGACATGGCAAAAATCCTGGATGTCTCGGACAAAACGATCGAAAATCGACGCAACTCGGGCATGCGAAAGCTAGGGGTCGAGAATCAAGCGGGACTGATCCGGTTGATGGTACGCTTCCAAGACAACGGATTCCACGACTTCGGTCTTTAATGTCGCTTCGCTCTTTGGTGTCCAGCGTGATGGGTGATTAGCCTTTTACTTTGGCGTTAGACGGGTAGTTTTTATAGCGGAGCGGCGTGAGCCGCCCGGTCAATTTCAAACGTTTTACTCGCCGCAACCGCACGGGCCCCGCGCCAGCGGCTCAGTGAATCAACAGGCCGTTGACGACTTGTTGATTTAATCGAAATGCAAATCGCAACAGTGAGCCGTGGGCCGTAAGGCACCGGGTAGCGCGCGGGACCCGGCCGCTGACGCGTCAGCGGCTCAGTCAATCAACAGGCCGTTGACGACTTCCGCTACGGTCGCCGCGGTTATCGGTTGGCCTGACGAAGCACTAGGACTCTTCAGATTCGTCCGCGGATTCGGATTCGTTCGCTTCGCCTTGTTCGGCTTCAGCTTGTTCCGATTCAGGGGCTTCGAAATCGGCGGCAAAGGATTGCAGGATCAACGGCAACGAGATGTTTTGATCCATTCCCGTCGCCTCCTCAAGCGACTTAGCGATTTGGCGTGCCAAGTCGGCGAGAATCACGCCCCATGCTTGGCGTTCGTCAGTGTTGGTGGTCTTGTGCCAATGCCCCACGTTCACTTCGCAGTGCAGCGCACCGTCGGCGATCCATCCACGAAACATCTCGATCGCTTTAGGATCCTTCTCCGCTGCCGCTGGTATCGGCAACGGTTCATGTTTCTCGTGCATCGGGATCGCTCGAACAAATAACAAAGAGGCAAAGGCGGGACGGGTTCACTGCTAACAGGAGTGTTGTCCAGCAACCCCCAAGACACACGATACTGGATCGCATCACGATGCCCAACGGGGCACGTCCATCGGCGACGGCAAAAAAGGCCATCCAAGCGAAATTTCCGAGCAACCGTCTGATTCTCGGCATCGCTGACCGTTATCATGGACATCGAGTTGATCGAAACAGGCCCCGATAAACGACACGCTCGAACAAGGACCGGATGATGAGACCGTTTCGCAAAACGAATGCGACAATGACCGTGATCATAATCGCGATGGCTGTGGGTTCCGTTTACTTCAGCTCATTACATGCCGACGACGCCAATTCGGTCGACACGTTTCGCCAACAGTGGAACGATTTACGCGAGCGAATGGATGAAAATCTCGCTGACGCCGCGCAGTATCTCGAATCTCTCATTGCCAAAGATCCCGAGTCCGAGGATCTCAATACACTTCGGCACGCCGTCGCGACGCGTTTCATCGAAGCTCAACAGTACAAGGAAGCAACCGAGCAATTCGAAAAGTTGCTCGAATTCCAGTGCGACCATAGCGACAAGCCTGCGAATCAGTTCGGCATCTTGATGACGGTGCAGAGCATTCAAGACATGGTGAGGCAATCGGGTGACGACAAACCGCTGCAAACCGCCGTCGATCGTGGCATCGAAGCGTTGCAATCCAAGAAACGCCAGGATCAACCAACGGCTCTATTACCGCTTTCCCAATTGGTGGTTTTGAAGGCCCATTTTTTGGTCGCGGACGATCAACAGGATGACGCGGGGGCCATCGTGCAATCCGTTTTGCAAAAACTTGTTTCAGCAACACAATCAGAACGCGCTGACGAAGAGACGATGCAGGCGTTGCTTCGTATGTTGCGAAGTCTGACGACGGCGGACCGCGAGAACGACCAATGGCGAGAAAAATACATCACGATGCTTGACCAAACCGTCTCCGCGGCCATGGACGCCTACCCTGAATCGGCGGCGATCCAGAACGAGTATGCGGAGACGCAGTACCTGATGATCACGCAGTGGCGTCAAGATGATCCCGATGCAACGACCGAGCGGATCAAGGAAGTGGCAGAAAAACTTGGATCGGTCGCTGTGCGAAATGCCTCCGTTCGTGCGGTACTTCGCCGTTTGGATCTGCACCGGGAACGGATCGCAGCGGTGAAACCGGTCGACAGTTTGATTGGCAAACCGGCGCCGCCGTGGGATGTGGACGCTTGGGTCGACGCATCGCAAACCACGCAAGCGTCACTCAAAGGCAAAGTGGTGCTGTTAGATTTTTGGGCAATGTGGTGCGGCCCCTGCATCGCCACGTTCCCTCATTTGCGGCAGTGGCGTGAAGAATTCGGCGAGCAAGGCTTCGAGATCATCGGCGTGACGCAGTACTACAATTTCGACTGGGACGAGGAAAAATCGCAGGCTGCACGATCCAAGGACGATGTGCCCCCGCCGACCGAACGGTTTGCGATTGCCCGCTTTTTGGAACATCACAATTTGCAGCATCCGGTGATGGTGACCCCCAACGAGAGCGAGATGCCGAGCGAATATGGGGTGCGAGGCATCCCACACGTCGTGCTGATCGATCGTGATGGCGTTGTTCAATTCGTCAAAACGGGGGCCGGGGAGGCGGCAGCCAAAGAAATCCACGCCGAGATCAAGGCATTGTTGGGATCCGACGAAAAAGCGGAATGATCGGGCTGGCGCGGCTGCGAATTTTCCCGAACTTGGGGCGTGGGAATCTGTGTCACAAGCGGTTAGAATTCCGCAGAGTTGTCAAACCCGCGTTTTCAACTCACAAGCGCCCATAGCTCAGCTGGATAGAGCAGTTGACTTCTAATCAACAGGTCGTAGGTTCGAATCCTACTGGGCGTGCTAATGGCTTAATCACGATCGATCGGTAGCCCGTGGAACCTAGTGTTTTACGGGCTTTTTTGTTGGTCGTGATTGGCTCTGATTCGTCGCTTACGGCAGAGATGACACCGCCAGTGACACCGCCGGACACCGCCACGCCTTTTATCGCCTCGGTGACAGCTCGCTCCCAGTGTGCGTCGGTCGTCTGTAGATAGTGACGCTCAGCGATCCGGCTCGACTGCCCAAGCCAGGAGTTCACGCAGTGATCGGGGAACCGGTCAGACAAATCAGTACGGCACGATGCACGAAGATTGACAAAGCACTTCTGCCAAGGCACGAGTCCTGCCGCTTCGACGATTCGGTGAAGCTGCGTCCGCAGATTGCTCTCGCTGTCGCGGTGAGTCTGGACACATCGGTGATTGTGCATCAACGCCTGCTCTCCGGCCTCGGTGGCTGCCGTCTCAAGGATTGGGCGAAGCTCCGGGAAAAGCGGGCAGAACCGCAGCCCGGTTTTCGGCGAATCGATCCGAAGTCGGTTGTCGTCCCACTGGATGTCCGACCACCGCAGTGTCGTAACCTCGCTGGGGCACCGGAAACCTGCATATCGACATAGCCCGAAGATCAACGCCCACTCTGTGTCGCACTTCTGGAGAATCTTGACGGCATCTGCACGGCTGACGTAGTGGTCCCGATCTCGGTTCACTTCACCACCGATCTTGGTTTCCGCGCCTGGGTTCGTGGCGATGATCTTTCGCCGCACCGCTTCTTTTAGCATGGTGCGAACCATCTTGGCTCGCTTGTTGGCGGTCGACTGGGCCAAACCATCCTGAGGCATCCAGCGATGCCACTTTTCGAAATCAATCGGGGTAACAGATGCCAGCGTCCGCTCGGCACCGAAGTATTCAACAAATGACTTCGCGCCTTGTCGGTAATTTCGCGCCGTCCGTCCTTCCCACTTATCCTGAATCAATCGTTCAAAGAAGGTGCCGCAGAAGCGGTCCTCGGACTCGACAACAATTCGCGTCTCAACAAGCCCCCACTTCACAAGGGACTGGTGAATGCGTTCGTCGACACCGTTCGCCCACTTAGCTGCCTCGGCTGCGGGTGCGACGTTCGCTGCACTCGCTCTAACAAGCTCATCGATATGTCTCGCAACCGCATCAGCGGCTCTTTTGGACATGGGACCAAGCCATAGCGACCGGCGTTTTTTCTGATGCCTGAACTGCAACCGCCAACCAGTACGCCCGCGGTCAGACTCTTTTCGCAAACTCGCCATCGTGTCACCTCTCACGTCACCCATAAGAAGAAAGAGCAACGGCGGACCGGTGGGTGATGACCGGTTTTCGGGAGCTTACCCCTAGCCGTTGCGAAGTCAGTCTAGCAATCTCGATGCCTGCGTGTATGTAGATTTATCAGGCCCAGTCGGAAGGCCCCTACGCGCACGCGCGCACGCGCGAGCAACATATTTCACGCTTCGGGGCTCCCATCAGGCCCAAAAACGCCTTGTTCGTTGTCGGATTTCACGGGCCTCGGTATCACAGCGAGAGCACCGCCAATCGTCATCCATGCGCTGGGTGTCGCAAACTCTCCGGCATCGTGGACACGTTGGGACGTCGGCCGGATCCATCTCATCCATCGCCAAGTGTCGCTCTGCGTCATCGTCGGCGGCCATGCCCCAAGCAAGCCTACGTGTGCGTTCGTCTGTCGCTGTGATGTCCACCGTCGCACCGGGAACGATGGGGGCGTGAGTGCTGGCTATTGCGTCCATTAGTTGACCTCCCGCGATTGAAACATGGTGTACTTGCCGAGTAGCTCCACCGGGAAAATGCCCTCCGAGTCGTTTCTCATCTTGGCCACGATCATCTCGTAGTCTGTAGAGTGCTCACAGAGCTGATGCAGCATGATGACACCGTCAGCGTCCTGCTCGATCGACCCGCTATCTCGCAGGTCTGACAGCCTCGGGCGTCTTGCCTTGCTAGCTTTCTCGACATCTCGGTTTAGCTGCGACAAAGCGATCACCACGACGCCAAGCTCTCGGGCCAGTTGCTTGAAGGCTTTCGAGTTCGCTGTCACAAACTCGTAATCTGTTTGTCGTGGCGATGACTTGCTCATGAGCTGCAGGTAGTCCACCGCCAACACGTCGATGCCCCACTTTGCTTTGGCGAGTCTCGCTTGCGCTGCAATGGCTTCAATCGTTGCTGCTTTGCCCCTGGGCGCTCCGATGTGTATCACGCTGTGCTGTGTGTCGGTGACGACTTGCCGCAGGCGGGCCAACTCGCCATCGTCCAGCAATCTTTCGCCGCTGTCATCGACCTCCAGCAGCTTGCCATCGATTTGGGCCCGCTCACTCAGTATCCGCGACGCAAACTCATTTGCATCCATCTCCAGCGAGATGCACAGCGATGGCTTTTCTCGGATGTCGAGCGAGTTGAGAATTTGCTTCATTAGCGCCGACTTTCCTCGCCCAGGTCTCGCGGCAATCACGTATGACCCACCGCGTCGCAGACCTCCATACGTCTCATCCAGGCAGGGTATGCCGGTCGGGATCAGCTTGCCGACGTCGGACGTCTCGGGATGCTCTATCAGCGCTAGACGCTGCAGTGCCGCCTGATGCAGACTCATCGTGTCCGTAGTCGTCGATCCGTACGCTACCACGTCATCGATCTTGGCTCGGATGATGTTGGCCGCCTCGATCGGATCGTCGGCCGCCTCGATGTCGTCGGCGAATTGCTTGGCGATGGCTCTGAGCTGTCGGCGTGCCGAGTGCCGCCTGACGTCCGTAGCGTACGCTGTCGCGTTAGCGGATACCTCTTTGTCCGTGTATCGCTTGGTGAATTCACTCTTGCCACCGAGAGCCTCCATCAGCCCTGCATCTCGGATGTGAGCCAATAGCCGCCCAATGTCGCGAGTCGACTCATTAGCGCAGTCCATCGATGTGACGATCTCCCACAGCCGACGATGGTGATCGCTCGCGAAGTCGCTGGCATCGACGATAGCGGACGTCTCCCAAATCGTGTCGGGATCGGAAATGACGGCAGCGAGTAGGCACTGCTCAGTCTCGGTCACGCGTTCTCGGTCGGTCGGACGGTCATGATTGGTCATTGGGGGGTCTCCGTCGTTTGATTGGTTGTGGTGGTGTCGGTGGCTTGTATTGAGCGGCTCCGCTTCTCGATGGCCTTCGCATTTGCGCGTCGAGCTCTGCGAATTTATTGCGTAGCTTGGCGGGGCACAGAATGTTCGCCGACCAGAACCTATCCGCGTTAGCCCAGCCGAATACCTCTCGGATCTCATCGAGCGTCAGAGAGTCCTGCTCTCGCATCAGTCGGATGGTGTCGGCCCAGTTGTTAAGATTGGGCTCTTTGGTTCTGGGCGCGACGTCTTTGATCTTGGTGAGCATCCACCTTGCAAAGTCCAAATCGGAATCGTCGAAGCGCAGCTTGGACTCCGAGGTTTTCTTCCCCTTCTTTACCCTTCTTCTATCCGTGTTAGCTATCGTATCAGCGACCGTATCAAAGTTTGATACGCTCACCCCGGTTACCGTGTCAGAATTTGATACGCTCGACTGCTGATTTTCCCAGTCCAGGATCGTCAGGAGGGTGTACCGAGGCGTGCTCTCGACAGACACGACTCCGAAAGCAGCAAGCGAGTCTATGCGCTTTCGTAGGGTGGTCACGCTCTGCGGTTTGGCCATTGGGCCACGTAGCCGCTCGGGCAGCTCTCGCCACGCGAATACCATTTGCCCAGGCTGGATAATTCGGCCTTTGAATTTGGCGCTTTTCCAATTGACAGAGAGCATCAGCATCACATACGTGTGGAATAGCCCCTCATCAGACATCACGTCTGAATCGAGCACCTCGCGGTAAAGGCGTATGTATCCGGTCCTCATGCCCCACCCCCAGTCAGTCGCTGATAGACGACCGCAGCTAGACTACATTTGCGACCATCAGGCACGCGGTTGTATCGACTCAGCCGCTTGACAAAGTGTCCGGCTCGCGAGCCCTCGACGTGCAGCATGCCGTCATCGATCCAGAGACGTGAGCACTGCCCCATGGCGCACAGCACGTGATAGCTGGCGCCCAAACGCAGGTCCTCGATGCGGTCGATCTCATCGTCCGTACAGCCCTGCTCGGTCAGTAGCTGGCGTCGGCGTCGATGTTCAGCCAGTCGTATCGCCAGACGGTCGGCCGCCGCCATCTCGGCTACCTGTCGTGCGATCTCACCCACGCGTCCGGCGATCTTGTTCGAGCTTGCTCCATTTTCGGACTGGGCTCGGTCTGATCGTCCGCTATGATGTGAGTGTTGTCGCCTGCCAGAGCGATTTTGCTTGGGGGTGTGGTCAGTCAGCATGGCCATCACCCCCTTTTTCGCTTGCGGCGGCGAGTGCCGCGATAACGGCATCAGGCTGATTTAGCCGCCGACTCCCAATCGTGATGCTGGGGATCTCTCCGGCTGCTCTTTTACGATCGACGGTCGGCCTCGACACACCCAGCAGGGCGGCCATGCCGTCACCGTCCTCCAGCGATGGCTTGGACGACTTGGACAGTAGGGGCTGCAGGGCCTCGACGACGCTGGCAGAGATAGCCGCTATCAGCTCATGGAGGTCGACGGATTCGATCACTGTCGCGCGTTTTGGATTAGACATCGTGGGCCACCTCCTTCGACTCGGGGGTGTGTGCCTCTATCTCGATGCGTTCAAGCTCTGCCGCAGTCCTAATCAGTAGCTCAAGCCGCTTTGCCTCGGCGACTATGATCCTGAGTCTGGATCGGAGCGTCTGCTCGCTTGGGATCGATACGATATCGCATCCGGTTTTCTGATTTTTCGCCATTGGTTTCCTCCATTTGTGGCGTGATGGGGGAATGCTATGGCGAGCGAGTTATCAGAATCATCCCATAGAGTTATCAGGACTTTCTTTTCGTTGCTTTTTTCTTCTGATAGCCATGATAGAGCCTCACATCATTCGCGCCGTCTTTGTCGATGTGCATGTTCTTTTTGTTCTCTCGCAGCGCATCGTTGATGACGTTCTTGACGGCAACAAATCGCCTTGTTTGGGCTGATCGATCGACACCCGGGATTAACACATCCAGGATATCGCCGTAGTCAGTCACACCATTCGCTACTGAATTCGCCAGCCGATGGTTGTCTGTACCGACCGACCATTTGTGCCTTGCAAAATCGCGCAATGCGACCAGCCTCTTCTCTTCTGGCGTTTCTGGTGTGGCCTCATCCGGGTCATCGCCGATCGACTCATCCGCCTTGGGCGGCACTTCGCGCTTCGGTCGCATGTCGTACACCGGATCCGTGGCAGGCGGGGGTAGCTCACCAGCCAGCCCGATGGCAAAGCTCTTTCTGATTAGAGCCTGCTCTTTTCGCAGCCTATCGAGAATCAGCTTCTTGATATGGGGGTGGAATGGATTGTTAGATTGGCGGTCTCGGTATCGCTGCAATCGGTCGATCTCTTGCGGTGTTCGCTCTGACTCCGGCTTCTCGGCGATGTAGCTTGCCTCACGATAGTGGTCGGGGGCCAGCAGGTTCCAAAACGCAATGCGACTCTCTACGTCGGCGATTGCCTGCCATGCGGCTCGATATTCCGACTCAGGGACGATGAAGTTTTCCATCCCTGGGTACCAAGAGTAGTAAACGGGGTGGGCCGGAATAGTGAATTCGTCCATGTCGTCTAGCAGTGGTCCCATGCGACCAAACATGCTCTGAAAGTAAGCGTACTGGCATTCCAGCCGATCCAGTTGCTCTTGGAATAGCTCAGCCATCTCGTCGATCGACAACGGCTTACCGTCTCGCGTGCACCTGACATTGGGCTCCAGCATGCAGTTTTTCGACAGCGAGCTCACGACGCGTTCCGCAGTTTTATATGCGTCGGCAGCGAGGTCTCGCCAAGTTAACTGGCGAAGCTCCAAATCTACAGATTTGTCATCAGCCATCAGAATCACCTTGCTTGCTTGAAGGGCCAATCTAACCGAGTGAGCGCAAGGTGTCGCACCACTCGGCTAGATCGCTCGGCCGGGATCAGCGGCTTACCCACATTCGCCGTCGGATCAGGACAGCAATTCGTTTAGATGTGGAGATCAGTCCACAGAGGCAATTGTCTTGACAAAAGAGCCACTGTCCAGGGCATTTTCCCGTTTGATTGGTCCTGATACGTCCTGTCGGCGATTTAACGTATCGGATAGCCAACTCGATAGATTACGCCCGATTGGCCTTTTGTCGCGTCTCGATCGATGACAGAGGTCATCCCGTCGATATGAATATCACGGGGCAATCGCAATGTAACCTGATTTGCGCAGCGGTAAGCTATTGCGATTATTTAATGTCACTGTTTTCCAGGGCTTCTTCGGGGAGCAGATGCCCAAATTTTTCACGAAGATATTCCATACCTTCAGAGTTGTCGCTGACGGTAAGTTCGAGCTTGTCCTGAATCCAGGCGAGCCTGACCTTTGCAGCCTGAATGACCTGTGCCCACGTCAATGCCCAAATTTCATAGTCGGGCGAACTGGTCACGAGTCCTGGTTCACGATTGTGTTGATGGACGTCAGCTTTGGCGTCCTCGGCAATTCCATCGCTGAGAACAACAAACTTCCAGCTTGTCTTATTTTTGTCGAAGTACTTATTGTTGACCACTTTGCTTGCGTATCGCTTAACCTGACCAATTTCGGTCTGTGAAACATTTACGAGCGGTCGCTTTAGCTCTATCACAAAATGCTCGAATTCCTCTTTTCCTCGTCGAAGGTACTGTTGCCAAAGGAGGAGATCAGGAACATCGGCCAACTCGGTAATTCCCTGCTTTGTCTGCTTGTCTAGTGGCGCCAAACCAAGAACGTCACGGTGGGTGTCCAATACTGTTTTTAAGCTGACATCATCGCCGCCGAGTGTGTATTGGTCTCCGAAAAGCCAAAGTTCCTCAACAAGAATTCGATGAAGTTGAGTGCGTTCTTTCAGGCGGGTTCGGATGGTCTTTTTGTGAAGTATCTGCTCTAGACCATTGATGAAGGCAAGTCGATCCGAGACTGTATTGGCGGCGGTAATAATCGCTCCAAGACTGGTCTTTTTCAGCAGCTGGGCCAAATGCTCCTGCTGTTCCTCGGATAGCTTTAACACCTCTTTAAATATGAGGTTTAAATTGGATGGATTGTTCTCTAATGCCTCCTTCAGCAAACGATACGTGAACTGCCGGGAATTCTTGTCCGCATTGTCAAACTGAGGAAGGAATTCGTGAACAGTTGCGGCGCAGATGTCGAATACTTGCTGCTCAACCTTCTCGACGGGATTCTTGGGAACATGGGAATAAGGGTAAATCCCTTCACCACGGATTCTATCGGCTACGTGTTGGGCCTCCTCTGCCTGACGTGTCCGGAAATAGTTCTTCAGATTTCCCCGCGCAAGATCTTTGAATCGACGAACTGTCGGGCTGAGATCCCCCAGCGCCAAACCACCACCATCGCTAAGACTGCGGATCTCGTCTGAAAGAATATAGGCAGTGAATGGAAAACGGACGCCTTTCATTTCGAGAGGGGTTTCATCAAGAGCTACTCCATGTTCATCGCACCAAAAAAGGCTTCCCTTTCTCGCTTTATTCCATTCGAGAATTCGCAATTTAAAGTCCAATGGAGCTTCATCCCCGGTTCCCTTGTCTTTGATTTCCAGTAACTCGTTTCGAGTAACGGCATTTCCAATATCAAGCGACTCGCCGTCGTACTTGATACGGATGCCGGAATTAGCCATCAAAAAAGGCGCTAGCCGGTGCGTGAGACTCGACAGCCTTGACTGATTGTCTAGGCCAGAAACCGCGTTGTGAACTTGTCTGATGACTACTTCGCAACCTGTTTGACCATCCACACTGACAGGCTGGCCTATCCTGGCAGACTTCAATTGTCCCTTCTCAAGAATAACTGAAAATGCTTGCACACTCCCATTCCGCAACGTGCGACTCTTCCACTCAATCTGCCCCCCAAGCGAGAAAGCCTTGTATCTTCCTTGTCCTTCCTTTCCATGGTATGGGCGGTCAAGTTTCGGACTTCGACGTCGCAACCGTTTAGAAGATCCACCTATGCTTCCGAAGATTGCTTCGGTGTCATCGACTGCAATCCCGTGTCCGTCATCAGACACGATGATTTCGGTGATACCGTCTATTTCATTACGGGTAAAAGCGACGTCGATTTTTGACGCCTCTGCATCAATCGCATTCCAAATCAGCTCCTCGAGAGCCAAGTCTACCGAAACCCTTGTGATTTTCTCCAAAGCATCCGGTTCGATCCCTACTTCGATCGTTTTCAGCGGTACATTCATTTAGTGTACCCAATCGAGTAAATTCCCTGTCCCTCGCCCTGATAACTGTCGTAGATGTGTTGGTATACGGTGTCGCATTTCTGCTCATACAGCTCTGGTGTGTAGGCTCGCGGCAGTTCGTCGAGGATCGTTTTGACAGTCGTGTAGACGTCGGCTCGGGTCCGCTGCTTCTTTCGCCAATCGAGCACGAGCTTGGCTTCCTTCAAGGTTTGCAGCAGCATCCGAGCTACCTTTTTCACTTCCGCCTTTTCCTTTGGCGTGATATCGAATTCAGGCTTGGTCAGAAGGTCAAATAGAGCCAACTCTTCCTCGGATAATTGCTCTGCAACGCCACGCTGCTCTTCCATGCTAAGCTCCTTCACAAAGTCGGTCAGCTTCGCGAAGAAACCATTGACGTCGAGTCCCTTGTTGTACTCGTCGATCAGCTTCTTGAACTTCTCCATCAAGTCCGTGCGGGTCCTGTTTAGCGTGACCATATTAGTCAACTTGGCACCGACGGCGCGTTTCAGATTCTCGGCTTCGGTCCGCTTTCGGCCTTTTTCAAAGTGAGCTTTCAGCGCATCAAAATCAATCTGGCTCAGGTCGAGCAATGACGTGGCTTCCGTCGCATGGATGACATAGCCCTTGGTGGCAATCGAATCGTCCAGCAGATCCCCCACCGCTCCCATGATGTCATCAATATTGGCTTCCTCGCTGAAGCTGCGAATCTTCTCCGCCAGTACGGCCAGACACGTCTTGATCGGCGAGAACTCATTTGCCGATGGATCCGGTAAGATCGCCTTGAAAAGTCGGATGACCTGATTGGCGAGCGACAGGTACTTTTTCTTTAAATCATCATTCACGATGACCTGTTCCACCGCGTCGTCGATGGCATCGGCAACCTTTCGGTCAACCAAGCTCGTCGCCGCCTCATCCAGGAACGCGATTTTCTGGAAGCCTTCTGCTTTGAGAATCGCTTCGAGATCCACGCCTCGTTCTTTGCAGAAATCGACCGCTTCGGCGATGGCGAGTCGCAAGTCTTCGACCAGTTCCTCTTTCTTCTCGATCGGGCATTCTCCGGGCTCCACGCCTCCACCTGAGGTCGAACCGTAGATTGCCAACGCCTTTTCCAGATTGCGGAACACCCCCACATAATCGACGATCAAACCATTGTGTTTGTCTTTGAAGACGCGATTTGCACGTGCGATTGTCTGCATCAGCGTGTGGTTCTTCATCGGCTTGTCAAGATAGATCGTCGAGACCGATGGCGAATCAAACCCCGTTAACCACATCGCACAGACAAAGACCAATCGGAACGGATCGTCGGGTTCTTTGAACTTAGTCTCCATGTCCTCTTTGACCATCCGTGTTCGGTGCGGCTCGATGTCGAGCCCCTTCGCCTTGAAGTCCTCAATCTCGTTCTGCTGCGACGACACGATCACGGCCATGTCGGTCTCTTCCATGAAATCAATTTGTCGCTGCAACTCCTGACGCTTGGCGGCGTTGAAATCGGCAGGGTGTTCCGCGGCCAGCGAAAGCCCCTCGCTTCGTCCCGTGACGGTCGCTCCGGAGGCGGTGCTGGCTAGACCGGGCATTGCTGCTAGCTGGGCCTTCAGTCCGCCAAGATACGCCTTCCAGTACTTCTGCACCTTGTCGTACATCTTCACGGCGGTCACCTTATCGATGCAGATCACCATGCCCTTGCCGCTTTGTTTGCGGCCCATGAAGTGCGACACCAGATCTTCGGCAACCTTTTCGAGTCGGTCGTCGCGAGTGATTAGGTGATACTCGCGGGCAAATTCTCGTTCCAGCTTCTTCTGTTGTGATTCGTCCAGTTCCGCCTTCTCGACCAACGTCTCCAATTCCTCCTTGAAATTCTCGTTGGCCAGCTGTAGTTCGGGTATCCGGTTTTCGTAGAACAGCGGTACCGTCGCACCGTCCTCGATGGACTGTTGGAAGTTGTAGATGCTTACGTAGTCACCGAAGACTTCTTTGGTTTTCTCTTCGCCCGCCATCAAGGGTGTTCCAGTGAAGCCAATGAACGCGGCGTTGGGTAACGCGTTCCGCATGTTCAGCGCCAGTGTGTCGTACTGGCTACGATGGGCTTCGTCCGTCATCACGATAATGTCGCTGCGGTCCGACAGCTTCGGGAACTTCTCGCCCGGCTTTACTCCGAACTTTTGAATCAGCGTGAAGATGAAGCGATGATCTTCACTGAGAAGCTGTTTCAGGTGGGCGCCGCTTTCGGCTTGGCAGTCTTCGGTCACGACGCCTGTACTGGCAAAGTTCTTGTAGATCTGTTTGTCGAGGTCCTGCCTATCGGTGATGACCACGAACGTCCAATTGCCGGTGAGCTTGCGTAAGACCTTCTGAGCAAAGAACGCCATCGAAAAACTCTTGCCGCTACCCTGGGTGTGCCAGAACACGCCCAGTCGGCCTTGGTTTTCTTTGATCTCCGCCAGCGCATCGACAGCATTGTTCACCCCGAGGAACTGGTGGTTCTTGGCGGTGACTTTCGTTACGCCCCCCTTGGATTCGTCGAACAGCGTAAAGTTCTCGGCCAGATCAATCAGTTGCTGTTTGCCGCAGGTGCCTCGGATCAGCGTCTCCAGCGAGATGACGCCGTGTTCGCCCTCGGAGTTGATGCGTTTCCAATCGGCAAAATGTTCCCAGCCTGCCGTCATGCTGCCGACCTTGGCCTGCGAGCCGTTGGACAGGATGACCAGCGCGTTGTACCAGAAGACCTGCGGAATCGTGGTCTTGTAGTCTTTCAGGTTGTGTTTGTAGGCATGTTCGATCTTGCCGTGGCTCTTCTTGAGTTCGATGAAGATCAGGGGCAGACCGTTGACGAAGCCGATCAGGTCGGGACGTTTCTTGTAGATGCCGCTCGGTGATGAGATCCAGAACTGCGAGGCGAGAAAGAAGTCGTTGTTCTCGGGATCGTTCCAGTCGATGACGCGTACCGTCTCGTCGGTCTCTTCGCCCTCGTCGTTCTCGAAAGTGACTTTCACGCCATCTTTGAGCAGCTTGTAAACCTCACGATTCGCCTGCACCAGACTCATCGCCCCGCGATCACGGGTCAGTTCCTCGATGGCTAGATTGAGCGCCTCGCTGTCCAGATCGGGATTCAGCTTCTGCAAGGCACTTCGCAGCTTCGGAACCAGCACGACCTCTTCGGTGGTTTCCCGTCCCAGCGTCGACTCGCTGGCGCCGACTTTTTCGTAGAAACAGTTAGCCGTTTCGTAGCCGAGTTCTGAGAACAGGGCGATGGCCGGTTGTTCGACGAGCGTGTCTTCGGAGTAGTCGGTACTCATAGTCACCCAAACCTTAATTTCGCTTTCGGATTCTGATTACTCAAAACCGCCAGAATAAAACCACTTGTTGGAAGACAGCTCGCAATAAAGTGCAGTTTGCCAAGAGTTTGTCCGTGCGTTGAGTCGGCTTTCCCATTCTTCGTGTAGATGTGTCTTAACTCCGCATGTTCCCGCGATGCGTTTAATGTTCTTGAGTCGAGGGATAATTCCCTCGATTTCAACAGCAGCATGCGACGAATACAGAACGCCCAATTCGAAAGTCTGGAAGTGTTTCTGAAGTCTCTTCTTCGCTATGCTCGTCCATTTATCCGGCGGGTCAGTCGAAAAGCGCACTGTGTACGGATCATCCTCTTTATGCGAAGCAACCAACCATCTGTCATCCTCGAAATTGTCGAAATACGGATGAATTGTTTGCTCGCTTGCTTTTCTGGGTACTTCGTCCGACTTTAGTTTGTTGCAGTCGATACAAGCTGGAATTAGGTTGATTGGTAACACCGAATAGATGGGAAACTCAGCTTTCGGTAGGTAGTGGTCCAACGTCCCAACGGTTCGCTGCCAACACAACGGGCACCGCCCGTGTGCCGGTGCATTCTTTAATCGGTCGTAGATATGCCTACCTGGCGATCCTTTCAAGGCGAATCGTGATGTGTAAACGCTTGTAAGTTCGTCTTTTTTTACATCGCCCGCACAGTGCATAGGTTTTAGCCTAAAGAGCTTGGTTGCTTCCGCTTTCTTGCGATACTCCGCTGCGGTTTTGGCAATCAGATATTCGATTTCTGACAAGCGATTTTTAAGGTCTTTGTCACGCACTTTGCTGATACACGTCCGAAAGACGTCAATCGCGTCGTCATCTGGAATTGCGAGCGTTGTCAACTTAATCTTCCTTAGAATCACGTAGAGCCGTTAAGGACATTGCGATTGCTCTCGCCTCACCACCAAGTGAATCATCAAATTTCCGAAGTATTGCCTTGTAACTAAGCCCTTTATCAACAGCTTCGCGAAGCATTTTGTGAAAACCAGAGTGCGTAACTTCGAGTCCGAAAACTTCACTTGTTAACACTCCTACATTCTCACCAAATGTTTCGCATTCCGGTCTTTCAGCTTTTAGGGCGAATCCAGTGCGTTGTAGCTTCCAAACACAGTTGCTTGGAACTTCCTGAAGGATAACTGGTGAGTGAGTCGCAATAATTGCGACGCCATTTTGATTAGTCAAAAGATCAGACAACGCTCGGATAAAAGCCGATAGAAGCGGAGGATGCAGATGCGCCTCTGGTTCGTCCAGTAAGATGAGTGTGCATTCACTGACAGTTTCAACGAGTCTCGTCATAGTCAATAAGACGATTTTGTGACCCGAACTTAGTTTTTCAAACAGTTTTTCGGCCAGACTCTTGAAAGACTCCTGGTCTTCGCTAAAAGTAGCGAGAGACGCGACATCTGCTTCTTTGAAGATTGGGTCTGCTTCAAGTGTTTGGAGTGCATTTTGCCAACGCTCCTGCCTTGCACCCGTCATGCATTCAAAGATCGCTTTGACAAATTCGTTTGTAAGCATCTGCGGACTCTTCGGACGACCTGAGTACTTCCCTCCAGTCGATCTCTTGAGCCCAATGTAACAATATTCAGTCTCACTCTCTTTTTCCTGCGCGTTCGTTGGTGGGATAAACGAATCGAAGGCACTGAATGAAACTGAAACTAAGTTTGCAAAGCTGTTTGAATATGAACCAAAGTCTTCATTGAATATAAATGCACCCGAAGATTTGCCAGATGAATTCCCAACAAGACAACTCGTCATTTGCGAGAGCGTGTGCGTCTTGCCAACGCCGTTTCTGCCAATCAATACGTGGATATTGCTCGGAGGATTTGATTCAGGAACTACATTAAATTGCAAAGCAACTGGCAATGGTCTGGTTCCTGCTCTCGTGGCGGGCGTGTATGCAAAATCGTATCTTGTAAGTCGGGCCCCTCCCTTTGTCATGCGGTGAAATTGGTTCCTTACAGTTGCAACTGGGATGGACCGAAGCAACGACCTAGTTGTGACTCTTTCTCGTTTTGCCCGATTAATTTCTGTGGGATTCAAGGCTAAGTCGTTCAAATCGATTAGAATTTTGGTCCGAACTTCTGGCTTGAGCGTGTTTAGATTTTCGTAATAACTTGCATCTTGACCAAGTGAAAAGAACCGTTTGTCAAGGCTGTCAAATTTCGAGCTGATATTGGGACGCCGTTGATCTTCTTTCATTCGGTATTGACCGATCTTGACGTCCCCAATTTGATGACGTTCTGATTTAGAATCGAAGACATACAATCCGTATTGAGTCGAAAACTCGAACCAGTCATCCCATGTGTCTTCTACAAGGTAAGCGTAATTAGGCTTTGGCTTGATGCCTTTGAATGAACTTATGACTTGATATTTCATTGCTAATTGCCTAACTACTTACTGCAAATTCCCATCGTTTTTCCCGGTTCACCGTTACGACGCAACTAGTCCGGCGTGGAGTCGACGCCCACGTCGATGTCGAGGTCTTCCACGTCCAGCTTGCCGGAGATCAGTTTGGGGAGCAGCAGGTCACGGGTCGTGCGGAGGTTTTCGTTCTTTCGGTGCAAGATTTCCCGCTCATCAAACATCTCGCCTACAATCTTGCCGAATGCTGCAACTATTTTTGCAGTGGGAAGGACCAACTCGAAATTCTGTATTGTTGATTTCGTTAGTGCTTCCCGTGTTGCTCCGCCCTGAGCAACCGAGAGGAGTTGCTTCTTGTGCCGGTCAGAGTTAATAGCGGTTAACACGTAAAATGGATCGGCAATTTCTTTGTCAGTACGAATGATCGCAACGTGTTGATTGACCCTTGCCGGAAGTAGGTGAAAAGGCACCATGCAGCAACGTGCGACGGACGCACCGGTGATGTTCAGCAGGATGTCGTGTTTCTCGACGGCAACATTGTCAAGTTGTGCAGCTTGGTCGTCGTCGATGAATGCCAGCCCGTTTTCTTGGAAGTTGTAGTCATACACATTCAAGCTGCGGATGAGAGTCATTCCGCTGTCCTTGTAAGCGTTTTTTCCGCCCCTCGGTGTCGCCCCACTACCGATCTTTGTCGTGATGTCCTTTAGCTTCGTTGGTTCCCATCCCTCAGGAATCTGGCCGAGTGGTGAATCGACGAGCTTGACGTTTTCGTGGCCGGGGAAGCGGAAGTTGACGAACCATTCCCGGTAAATCGCCTGAGCCATCTCTTCCAGAATGGCAATCCGACGAGTGTTGTTCTCAATCAGATCGTCGTACGCCGACAGGATCGAAGCGATCTTCCGTTGAATGCGAATGGGCGGAACAGGGACGGGTATGGTTGCGATCGACTGAGTATTCAGCACACCTTGTGCAGAGCCAGTCGTTAACGAACTGAGAAGCGACTGTCCAAAACCACTATTGAAGTAGAACCCCAGAAATGGGTTCGGTATCAAAGGTCGTGCGAATACAATGTTCGCACAGTTTAGTGAGCCAACGCCGTCCGGCACGACACAACAATCGCCACGGTTCGCTCCCACTCGCACGATTAGAATGTCCCCAGATTTAAGCTGGGACTTCTTTAGCTTGTCATGAAAAGGCTCGACGACGTGAGCAACGTTGGCCAACGTGAGTTTACCCGGACGCACATCTTGAGAACGGATAAACGGAATGCCATCAGGGGGTTCACAAAAGAACTCTGACGTTGGACCAACATGCCCGACCGACACTCGCTCACAGAGCGAGGACAAGCTCGTCCACGTCCACGACTCTGGCAGGTCGGGCAAATCCAAAGGCATCATCGGGACGGGCTTCTGAACTTTGCGGCCCGTTATCCCCTGCCGCAGTTCGTGACATGAATCAATGAATTCTTGCCCTGTCGCCATCACGTCGCCTCCTCCAACAACTTGGCGACGTTGTTCGCAATTCGCTCTTCCAGTTCCCCCGCTTCGCTGTTCAAAACCTCCAACTCTTCGTTCAGTTCTTCCAGTCGCTCGGCAAAGACAAAATCGTCTTCCTCACGATCCGCTACGCCGACATACCGACCGGGATTCAGACTCCAGCCCTGTTCTTCGATCTCCGCCAGCGTGGCGACTTTGCAAAGTCCCGCCACGTCCGCGTACTTCAGCTTCGGGAAGGTGGCTTTCAAATCCGGGTCGTCGCCGGGAATGTCTTCATCTTCACCCGCCACGAACTCCGGCTTCTCACCCCGATACAGCCGCACGATGTTGGCCAGATACTCGATCTGTTTGGGGCTGAACTTGCGGTGTGCCCGGTCCACCTGCCGAAACGTGTGCCGGGCGTCGATGAACAGCACTTGGTCCTTTCGCTTGGTCTTCGCTTTGCCTTTGTCAAAGAACCAGAGCGTGCAAGGGAGCGTCACCGTGTAGAAGAAGTTCGGACCAATGGCAACCATTACATCGACGGCGTGCGACTGGAGTAGTTGCTTGCGAATCTCCATCTCCGACTGGCGAGCATCGGTGGCAGAGTTCGCCATGACAAAACCGGCTCGGCCCGTGTCGCTGAGGCTGCTGTAAAACCGTTGGATCCAGAGGTAGTTAGCGTTGTCGGCCCGTGGCATCCCGAACGGGTAGCGGGGATCGTCTTTGATCTTCTCCTTATCCACCTTGTCCACGTTGAACGGGGGATTGGCCATCACGAAGTCGAATTTGCCGAGACTGTCGTGGGGGTCTTCGTAGTAGCTGTTCCCCAAGCGAATGTCGCCGGACAGCGAATGCACGGCGAGGTTCATCATGCACAGTTGCCGCGTCTCCCCGACTCGCTCCTGACCGTAGCAGGAGATTTCCACCGAGGGATTGTTCTGGTGGGCTTTGATGAACTCGGCACTCTGAGCGAACATACCGCCCGATCCACACGCCGGGTCGTAGATGCGTCCGTGGTACGGCTCGATGATCTCGACGATCAGCTTGACCAGCGAGGTCGGCGTGAAGAACTCACCACCCCGTTGTCCTTCGGCACGGGCGAAGTTGCCGAGGAAGTATTCGTAAATCTTGCCGAACGTGTCGCCTTCGGCATCCATCGCGATCTGCGAGAAGTTCTTCAGCAGCGAGACAAGAATGGCGTTGTCAATCTTGGTGTAGGTTCGCGGCAGGACGCCCTTGAGGTCGACGTTCTCGGCCTCGACCGCCTTCATCGCTTCGTTGATCGCCTTGCCAATGTTCTCCCCTTCCGGCAAGGAGAGCAGGTGCGAGAACCGAGCCTCCGGCGGCACGAACATCACGCCTTTGGCCTGATAGTCTTCCTTGCCGATCTTGCGGCGCCCGGTGCCTTTGCCCTTGAGTTCCTTTTCGGCGATCGTGAATCGATGATCGGCATATCGCAGGAAGATCAACCCAAGGACGGGGACCGCGTATTCCGAAGACTTGAGATTGGAGTTGGCACGAAATTCGTCGGCGGCCTCCCAAAGTCGTTTTTCGGTGTCGGTGTGGTTGTTTGCCATGTTATCTTGCTAGTTCCATCGGTCACACATTCCGCAATTCTGCGGGGCTTGTTGCCTAAATACAGCAAACAGTCTACGACCGGTGAAATCGACCAGCAAGCAGAGGGAGATACAAACGATGACATTCGGGCAAAGAGTGCGAGAACTACGTAAAATCCAGGGTTTCACACTTCGAGAGCTAGCGCCCGAGGCAGGAGTTAGCTATACATATTTGAGCAAAGTGGAAAACGAACGGCTCGATTTCGGAGAATATCCCTCCGAGGCACTGATTCGTCGCTTAGCATCGGCCCTGAAAGCCGATGAAGAGGAGCTAATGCTTTTGGCTGACAAAGTCCCAGCGTCGATCCGAAAGCGGTTACGCGAGCGTCCAGACGCCTTCCGCAGGCTCGCAGAACTCAACGACCAGACCCTGGATCAACTGATCGCCTCTTTGTGACCTCAATAGGCTATTCCCTACTAATGGGGACGGCAAAGGGAGCCTGATGCGGGCGTATTGCTTCCAGAAGCGTTGCGTTGAGTAACTCTAGTTCGATCGACTCGCCAGTTCTCTCGCCACCTCCATCAAGTTGTCGCGTGATGGTACGTCCAAACCTTTCCAGATGGCTAATAGCTCGTTCGATTTTTCGCCGTCCCCGTGCGTGAATGACACCGCCACGGACACCGCCGAGACGCCGGACTGCGTTTTTCCCCGTGTTTTAGGCGATTGTTCTACGCCTACTGGGCGTGCTCCCTGTTCCCTCGTCGTGCCGGTAGTGGCCTTCCGCTACCGAATTCACCCGCCCGGCGAAGCGGGGAGGGTCGGAAAACGAGCTTACCGCGAGTTTTCCGGGGAGGGCTTCGTGGCAGCTAGATTGAACCTTGTATCTTAAACACCCCGAGCAAGCTGTCGCTCGCGCGGACCTCGCCAAGACATGTTTGCGAATTAGCGAAACGCAGCGTCAATGTCGTTTCAAAACGTCGCCTGCGAGACCCGGCCGCTTACGCGTCGCGGCTCAGGACGCGACGAAAGTCTTGACGACTTCCGCTACCGATTTTATCCGCCCGGCGAAGCGGGGAGGGTCGGAAAACGAGCCTTCAGCAAGTTTTCCGGGGAGGGCTTCGTGGCGGCTAGATTGAACGTTGTATCTCAAACCCCGAGCAAGCTGTCGCTCGCGCGGACCTCGCCAAAACATGTTTGCGAATTAGGGAAACGCAGCGTCAATGTCGTTGCAAGGCGTCGCCTAAGAGACCCGGCCGCTTACGCGTCACGGCTCAGGACGCGACGAAAGTCTTGACGAATTCCGCTACCGAATTCACCCGCCCGGCGAAGCGGGGAGGGTCGGAAAACGAGCCTTCAGCAAGTTTTCCGGGGAGGGCTTCGTGGCGGCTAGTTTGAACGTTGTATCTTAAACCCCGAACTATCTGTCGCTCGCGCGGACCTCGCCATATCATGTTTGCGAATTAGGGAAACGCAGCGTCCATGTCGTTTCAAGGCGTCGCCTGCGAGACCCGGCCGCTTACGCGTCACGGCTCAGGACGCAACGAAAGTCTTGACGACTTCCGCTACCGAATTCACCCGCCCGGCGAAGCGGGGAGGGTCGGAAAACGAGCTTACCGCGAGTTTTCCGGGGAGGGCTTCGTGGCGGCTGGATTGAACGTTGTATCTTAAACACCCCGAGCTATCTGTCGCTCGCGCGGACCTCGCCATATCATGTTTGCGAATTTGGGAAACGCAGCGTCAATGTCGTTTCAAAACGTCGCCTGCGAGACCCGGCCGCTTACGCGTCACGGCTCAGGACGCATCGAAAGTCTTGACGACTTCCGCTACCGAATTCACCCGCCCGGCGAAGCGGGGAGGGTCGGAAAGCGAGCCTTCAGCAAGTTTTCCGGGGAGGGCTTCGTGGCGGCTGGATTGAACGTTGTATCTTAAACACCCCGAGCAAACTGTAGCTCGCGCGGACCTCGCCAAAAGATGTTCTCAAATTTGCGAAACGCAGCTTCAATGTCGTTTCAAGGCGTCGCCTGCGAGACCCGGCCGCTCACGCGTCACGGCTCAGGACGCAACGAAAGTCTTGACGACTTCCGCTACCGAATTCACCCGCCCGGCGAAGCGGGGAGGGTCGGAAAACGAGCCTTCAGCGAGTTTTCCGGGGAGGGCTTCGTGGCGGCTGGATTGAACGTTGTATCTTAAACACCCCGAGCTATCTGTCGCTCGCGCGGACCTCGCCATATCATGTTTGCGAATTTGGGAAACGCAGCGTCAATGTCGTTTCAAAACGTCGCCTGCGAGACCCGGCCGCTTACGCGTCGCGGCTCAGGACGCAACGAAAGTCTTGACGACTTCCGCTACCGAATTCACCCGCCCGGCGGAGCGGGGAGGGTCTGAAAACGAGCCTTCAGCGAGTTTTCCGGGGAGGGCTTCGTGGCGGCTAGTTTCAACGTTGTATCTCAAACCCCCGAGCAAGCTGTCGCTCCCGCGGACCTGGCCATATTATGTTTGCGAATTAGGGAAACGCAGCGTCAATGTCGTTTCAAGACGTCGCCTGCGAGACCCGGCCGCTTACGCGTCACGGCTCAGGACGCGACGAAAGTCTTGACGACTTCCGCTACCGAATTCACCCGCCCGGCGAAGCGGGGAGGGTCGGAAAATGAGCCTTCAGCGAGTTTTCCGGTGAGGGCTTCGTGGCGGCTAGATTGAACGTTGGATCTCAAACCCCCGAGCAAGCTGTCGCTCGCGCGGACCTCGCCAAAACAAGCTAGGAAGGAGAAAAACGCAGCGTCAACGTCGTTTCAAGACGTCACCTGCGAGACCCGGCCGCTTACGCGTCACGGCTCAGGACGCAACGAAAGTCTTGACGACT
The DNA here is from genome assembly GCF_039545035.1 of Novipirellula caenicola. Taxonomy (NCBI): domain Bacteria; kingdom Pseudomonadati; phylum Planctomycetota; class Planctomycetia; order Pirellulales; family Pirellulaceae; genus Novipirellula; species Novipirellula caenicola. Next base: position 95,478 of record NZ_BAABRO010000014.1, on the reverse strand, counting down.
TCCGCTACCGAATTGCCTGCCCGGCGAAGCGTCAAGTTCCTGACTTCATCGCTGCGCACGGCCGGATTGCAGTAGGTGAAGCGGTTCGGCCAACCCGGTTTTGAACGCAGGCCACAATGCGGCCAAAACGCACAGCGTGATCGTCATGGCGAACCCGATCGACAACTGACCCCATGGGATCAAGAACGAAGGCGGCCCGGCAAACCATCCGCCGAATTGTGCCATGCCGACGCCACACCATCCCGCGATCAGTCCAAAGGTCAAACTCAGACAACAAGCCGCCAACGCGATCAGCAGGCTTTCTGCCAACACCAGCCGCATCAATTGCCCACGGGTAACGCCAATCGAACGCATCACGCCAAATTCCCAGGTGCGTGAACGAACCGATGCGATGATGGTGTTGACGATCGCCAGTGACATGATGGCTAACGTCACCAACGGCAGGTAGCTCATCCCCCAAATCATCCCGTCGGCTCGCATCTTGATCGCTCGCTCGACGTTCTCCGTCACAGTCATTCGAGCAAACGGCCGATAGGCTTTGACGTCGCCAACCGCGTCCGCAGTAAAAGTTTCTCCGCTGCGTCGCTCGGCAATCGCTTGGAACTGGCGTTCGACCGCGGCCAGCTTGGCTCCTGGCTCGAGGTTCACCCAAAAGAATTCACTGCGATTCAGATGAAAGTCGCGATGAACGTCACTGTAATTCGCAAACAACAGCGTTCCCGTGCGGACAAAGTGCCGACGCACTCCGGAAAACTTAGTCACCCATTGCCAACCGGGCAGCGAGACGACGCCCGCGATTCGATAGGCCACGCGTTCTGTTTCCGCCGCAGGCGGGATAAAGGTCACGACGTCGCCGAAATGCAGCCCGGTGGCCATCGAAAAATCTTCCGAAACGACGCAGCCTCGTCCACTGGCGATAGCTTCGATCGCCGCAGCTTTGTCACCCGCGACGAAGGTGACCGGTAACATTGGATTGGCGGTGGCAAATGCTTTATGCGGATCAAGCCCGCAGATGATTCCGTTGTCGCCAAACCGTAAACGGCTCGGCGGTTGGTCGTCACCCCAGTCGAATTGTGCTTGTTCGATCGCAAGTCGCATCACCTGGTCAGACTTTACCCCCTCGACTTTTGCGACCATGGGTTCATCTTCCGCTGCCAAACCAAGGGGATGAAACGCGACAATCGCGTCAGGCAACCAATCACCAGGAGTGAACGGGACCAACATGGAATAGCCCCAGGTTTGTGTCGAGGCATACAGCCCCAAGCCGACCGACAATGCCAGCGTCGCGCCGACGCTGCGCCATAGATTGCTGGACAATTGCGTCTTCAACATTCGCCCATCCAACCTGAGTATCATCGTGATGAAGCGGCCGAAGACGTGTTCCGATCCGACCACGATCGCGGGCGCTAGCAGGATCATGCCCAGTAGCAGCATCGGGTAAGTGACGAACGAATAACACCAACTTCGCCACGAGTCTGACATTGGCAATGCAAACACCGTGATCGGCGTCGCGGCCGACAGTGCGACTCCGATGATGTCCATCGTAACGCACCAACGATAGCGAGGCAGTTCCCTAAGCGTTGCCATCGCACCGAGTGGTTCGATTCGGATCGCACGCCACAACGGTAGGATCGCCGCGGCAAAGCCGCCGACCACCACCGTCAATCCGGTCAAACCGACCGTCGTCCACCCCAACACCGCTCCTGAGCTGAACAGTCCTGGCAAAATGCGGCTGCCCACCATCACCATCACCCCACCGGCAAACAACCCGCCGACCCAGCCGATCATTGCCAACAACACACATTCGACTGCGATGACGCCAGCAACCTGGATGCGGGTCAACGCGACCGCACGAAGCATTGCAAGCTCGCGAGCCCGCTCGGTCACCCCCATGCTGAGCGTCGAAAAGATGATAAAGATCGCGGCCAAGGTGGCCATCCCGGTGGCGGCCCAGGCCTGCGATTGCTGTCCCGACACCGAGCGACTCGAAGCCATCCCGCGACGCACCGCTTCGAAGTCAACCAATCGTAGCGGAGGATACTGCAAGGCCAATCTCTCGCTCCAAACCTCTCGAAATTGCGAGATCGTGACGGCATCACGCAAGGCGACTTGCAGCACCCGCGGATCCGCCGGATAACCATTGATCTTCTCTGCGATCTCGGGGCGAACGTAGATGGCATTGGTGGCGACGCCCATGCCAAATCCGCTGGGGATTCCGATTTGGTTCTGCGGATCGGGTTGCGTTCGGCTGGACGTCGCCGTGTCACGGGGCGGGCGTAACGATACCAATCCCGATTCCACCTCATCGGACTCGCTTCGCCCACGTTTGTTGCCATCACGTCCGCCGCCGAGCGCTGGCATCTCGGTAACTTGCTGGACAATGCCAACGACACGCAATCGCACTTGATTGCCAAACGTGGTGATTTGGACCTCGTCGCCGACCGACAGCTGCATCTCTTTGGCAACCTGTTTCGCGACCACCGCTGATTCGGTCTCGTGATCCGCCCCAAGCCACCGTCCGCTGGTCATTTCGTACGGCGATTCGGCTGCGGGCGTGCTGACGAGGGTCGGTCCGATCGGGGGTGCGCCATTGACCGGCGGCCGATCGCCGACCAACAACCCCAGCGACGTTTTGGCAACCTCGGCATCGGAGTCACGCGAAACCCGAGTCGCTGTCACTCGATAATTGCTGACCGGGTTCACTTCCAAAACACCCGCGTCCTGCTCGAGGGCTTTGATCAATTCACGATCAATCACGGTCGCAGGTGCCCCCGGCGGACCATCGCTGGCGATTACCAATACGTCGTAACGCCCGAGATACTTGTCGGCATTCTCATCAAAGTTCGAGACGAGCGCGTCGTAGCCGCTGACCACCCACACGACGGCGCAAGTCGCTGCGATCACGCCGAGTGCGGTGACGATCGCTCGACCAGGAGAACGTCGCATCGGTGCGACGACAAGTTTGACAATCAGCCGAAAACTGCTCATTCGGTTGCTTTTCGTATTGTGCGGTGCTTGAAAAAAAGTGCGTCGATATCGTGATCATGATCACTGCGTCGCAGGTTTCGCTTGCGAAACATCGCCGCTGGACACGACGATTACCGCGGCAATGCAAACGCCGGGCCGCGCCATCGATGACGGCTGGACTCCGTGTAAACGGCGTTCAATCCATCGCGCCGAGGCTGCCTCGCCGGTGAATTTACCACCGTGCCTGGCGAATCTTTCGTCGCTTGTTGATGCGTTCCCTTGCTGCGTCTATGTTCTCACGCTTCGCCAAACAAACCCCAACTATTTTCAGGTCGGTGGATCCATGAACCACGATTGCCAATCGGCTCCGTTGCTTGTCGAGCGCGTCTCAAAGACGTATCGTCAGAGTGCAGCGGAGGTGCATGCCCTTCGCGATGTCAGCCTCTGTGTCGAGTCCGGCAAATTCGTAGCCATCATGGGAGCAAGCGGTTCAGGCAAAAGCACCTTGCTGCATCTGATGAGCGGACTGACTCGGCCGACCAGCGGTTCCATTCGTATCGACGGCCAAGACCTTGCGTCGCTTTCGGATCGTCGCCTGACACACTTTCGTCGCCAGCGGATTGGGATCGTTTTTCAAGCATTCAACCTGATCCCGTCGCTCACCGCGTATGACAACATCCTGTTCCCACTGTACGCCGCCGGCATCAAATCCATCGATGACGCGGCGGTGTGTGAGTTGGCGGACCAGCTGGGGCTGTCCGACCGACTCGGCCAGCGACCCGATGCGCTTAGCGGCGGCGAACAGCAACGTGTCGCGATTGCCCGATCGCTGATCACAAATCCCGCCATCCTGTTTGCGGATGAACCGACCGGCAGTCTCGATTCTGTCACCGGCGAATCGCTTTGCAAGCTGCTGCGTGATTTGTGCGACCAACAGCAACGGACGATGGTCATCGTGACCCACGAGCCGAGCGTGGCGGTATGGGCCGACGAGGTTGTCGTATTGAAGGATGGGATGTTGGTTCAACGGTTTGCGACGAGTGGTCACGAGGATGCCCAGTCGTTGGCAGCCCACTACCAAGAAATCGTCCGTCAGCCACCCCTGCTGGTCGAAACAGGGGGCACTGTATAGACCAGAGACGAAACGACCGCCAATAAGTAAGTACGCAGGTGTTTTTCGGCGTGTTAGCCGTTTTGGCTAACGCGATGAAGGATTATGGAGTCGAGTCTTGCCAGGAGATCACAACCCGAACGCGTCAGTTTTGAAGTTACGCATATGTATTTAGGGGCAAAGCCCCGGAAGTTTACCTAGCCCAGCCCAACGGTCTGGGACCAGGAGTATTAATGAATGGTAGGGCTAACGCCCGGCCGCCGGCTCGGACTTAATGAGGACGGCTGGCAACCCGGGGAACGACTAAAAGTGCAACTTCAAAGCGTTCGCATCGGGTTGTGAAAAACGCTTCACCGCGTTGGCCACAGCGGCTAATGGGATCTCCCGTTTTAATTCCCATCGACCCGCTCCGCTGAATTCAACAGCAAAGTGTCGCCCGGCCAGGCTTAGCCCGGGGGCCCCCGTTTGAAACAAAATTTTTGAACCGCTTCAACACATCCCCACTTGAACTTCCGCGAATCGGCCGCTACCGTACTGAGAATGATTCGCATTAGCAGCAGATCATTTCGACGAAGCAAGCGATGGGCATTGAATGCTCGCTAGCCAGCCACGGTCGATCCATCCCTGAGAAACGCGTTGCCATGGTGGCAATCCAGACGGTTTTCAGGGCCGATCCTTCACACGTGAGCCATTGGGCTGGAGAAATTTCATGTTATTTCGCTCTCAACGTCACTCGATCCACCGCATCGATATGCAGGCCAATCGTTTCCAGCGCCGCGGATCGCATCCCGCCTCTTCGATCCCCAAACGGGATGCGTTCACACTTGTCGAGCTGTTGGTGGTGATCGCGATCATTGGCGTATTGGTCGGGCTGCTATTGCCTGCGGTTCAAGCCGCTCGCGAAGCCGCACGTTCGATGCAGTGCAGCAACAACTTGAAACAGATTGGGCTGGGGCTGCACAACTACGCGTCCACCTACAACGGTGTGTTTCCGAACAACGGCTACTCGTGGCCCAATGGCTATCCAAGCGATTACTCGCCGTTTGCTAAAGTGCTGCCGTTCCTCGAGCAAGCGAGCTTGCAAGATTTGATCGATTTCGACATCTACATGGGGCACCCAGCGGTGGCCGACTTGCCAGCGGGACTTCACGAAGCGGCCAGCACCCGTGTGCCGACCTACGAATGCCCCAGCGACATCAATGCGACTGAGCATGGATTGACGATGCCCTCGGGTGCATCGATTCAGATCGCCGGCACCAGCTATGCAATGAATCAAGGCAGCGGACTCGATGGCATCTTTCACCCAGGCAACGGTACAAAGTCAGACGGATTGTGCTGGATCGATGCCAAGGTGGGATTCCGAGACATCTTGGATGGAACCAGCAACACGATCGTGTTCGCTGAAACGCTGATGGGCGGTGGGATTGATCAAGCCACTGCGACTCCGCTGATGGATCCCGACTTTTACCGCGCAGCCACATCGGCGGCGGACACCACCGTGGCGGAGCTTTCTGATTCGGGAAACATCGCCGACGTGCAAAGCTACATCACCGCATGGAACGGCGACCGGAATCATTATTGGCTGCGAGGCAGCGTTCCCAACGGACCGGTCATTAACGGCCGGTTGAGTCCCAATAGTCCAATCCCAGATATGGTCCGCGGTTCGTCAAAGATCACGGCCGCTCGCAGCAACCACACCGGATTGGTGAAGGTTTGTTTGGCCGATGGCAGCGTTCGCACCGTCACCGATTCCATCGATCGCACCGTCTGGCACGCCAGCTGGACGCGCTATGGCCGCGAAGTCAAAACGGTTTCCTCGGAATGAATATCGCAACAACGGATCGACCGCCTACGGACGTGGTGCTGAAGCAGCCACCTCGCAAGAAACGAAGCCGACGCTCAGCGTGGCTGCGGTTGCTGATCCATTCGCATTGGATGAGTTCGGCCATCAGCTTGGTCGGGATGGTGTTGTTCGCCATCACCGGCATCACGCTGAATCACGCCTCGCAGATTGAAACCGAGCCGAAGATCCGAAACGAATTGTTAGAGCTGCCACCGCGATTGCAATCCATCCTTCGCGCTGTCCCGGATACCGAATTAGCCGCGTCGGAATCTGCAGTGCTTCCCGCTGAAGTCGCCGATTGGTTGAGCGATCGGTTCACGGTGTCCGTCGCTAACCGCGAGGCCGAGTGGTCCGGCGACGAGGTTTACCTTTCGATGCAGGGCCCGGGATCGGACGCATGGATCGCGATCGATCGCGACAGCGGCGAAGTCGAGTTTCAATCGACCAGCCGTGGATGGATCGCCTACTTCAACGATTTACACAAGGGCCGGCATACCGGCACGGCTTGGATGTGGTTTTTGGACGTGTTTGCGATCGCGACGCTGGTGTTCTGTATCACCGGCTTGCTGTTGTTGTATGAACGCGCTGGAAACCGCCGGTCGACTTGGCCGCTGGTCGCGTTTGGTTTGATTGCCCCTTGGATTCTGATCCTGTTGTTCATTCACTGAGAATTTCGATGAAGCCCCGATACTTGTTCTTCCGTCTGACTGTCGCCGTGATGCTCGTCATCCTACTGCTGGCCGTACAATTGCTTGTCGGCGTGGACGCCGTAACCGCCAGCGAACCAGATTCGGCCAAGCTTGAAGTCCGCGTCCAGATTCCGCAGCTGAGTGTGTCCGAGTACCACCGCCCCTACGTTGCCGTGTGGGTTCAAGATAGCCAACGCAACGTCGCGGCGAATCTAGCCGTGTGGTACCAGATCAAAGGCAAACAAGAAGGCGAGGGCACAAAGTGGCTTCCCGATCTGCGTCAATGGTGGCGACGTTCCGGCCGCAGCCTTGAAATGCCCGTCGATGGCGTGTGCGGGGCAACCCGTCCAGCCGGAGAGCACACGCTGCAGTTCTCTGGAGACGACAATCGATTGGCCTCGCTAAAACCAGGCGACTACGAGCTTGTCGTCGAAGCGGCCCGCGAAGTGGGAGGACGTGAACTGCTGCAAATCCCATTCACATGGCCTGTCGAATCTCGGTTCCAAAAGAGCGTCACTGGCGAAACCGAGCTTGGTGAAGTGTCACTCACGATCCATCCGTAGCCGCAAGAAATTACAAACCACTCAGGAAACGAATGAGGCCTCCCCGAATTTGCGTGGCTTGTGTCAATTCCGTTCTAAGTCCGATTCCTTAGCCCAAGTCCTCAGTGCGAGTTCAAGCTCGCAGAACAAAATCTGCCCTCACCTTCTTTGGAGAAACCAAAATGTTCCGTTTGTTGCTTTCGACCGCGTTCATCCTCACGCTGGCGGTGCCCAGTTTCGCGCATAAAGTCTGGCTGCGTCCTTCGCAAACCGTATTGTCTGGTGCCGAACCATGGGTCACTGTCGACGCAGCCGTTTCGAACGACCTGTTCTATTTCAATCACTTCCCATTGAAGCTTGATGGACTGGTCATCACCGCTCCCGATGGACAAACGGTACAAAGCCAAAATCAATCGGTGGGCAAGTATCGCAGTGTTTTCGACTTGCCGCTGACGCAACAAGGCACGTATCGAATTGCGGTGGTCAATCACGGTGCGTTTGCCAGTTATGAACAAGCGGGCGAGCGTCATCGGTTGCGAGGCAGCGCGGCATCGATCGACAAGGAACTTCCGGCCGACGCCACGAATGTGCAAATCACCGAAAGCCTCGGACGCATTGAAACGTTTGTCACCAATGGCGCTCCTTCGACCGAGTCATTGCAACCGACGGGAAAAGGCATCGAATTAATCCCGATCACCCATCCCAATGATCTGTTCACGGGAGAAGAAGCGAAGTTTCGCTTGTTGGTCAATGGAAAACCGGTGAAGGGTTTGGCGATCGAAGTGATTCGCGGCGAGACACGCTACCGCAATTCGCAGGACGAGCAGCAACTATCGACCGATGCTAACGGTGAATTCACCGTGACGTGGTCCGAACCGGGAATGTATTGGCTGGAAACCAGCACCACCGACGAGCAAACGAGCATCCCCCGCGCGAAAACACGTCGGCTGAGCTACGCGGCCACGCTCGAGGTTTTGCCCGAGTAAGCATCCCCGTTCGGCAAATCCCAAAAAGCCGCGTCCGTCGCTTCAGAAACCACTTGCCGCCGAGGCAACACGGCAAGTGGCCCGGGGCTGGATTGCATAAACGAGCAGACGGGAACTTGCGATGATAGCTGCCTCTTCGATCTGCAGATCCGAAGATCGGTTCGGATGGTGTGAAAGCGTCCTTCCCTTTCAGTCGTTACAGGGGGCGGCAATGGTTAACGGTTTGTTGAATTAATGAGCCGTGACGCGTCAGCGGCCGGGTCCCGCGCACGCCCCGGTGCCTCACGGCCCACCATTGCGAATTACCTTTGGATTAAATCAACAAGCCGTTGAGCTATTTTTCATCCGGCGAGAATGCGTTTCGCGGTCCTCGCACGTATTGCGAAGTTCGATTCGGGCCTGGGAGGCTCGCTTGCGGCTCGCGTTGATCTACTTGACTAGCTTGGTCGACTCGCCTTCAAGCGGTTCGATTGGGACGCACTCCATCACGTAGCCTTCGGCGGCGGGCCAGCAGTTCGACATCGTGGCGACGGCCCGCAAATCGCGTCCGTTCGTTGTCGGCCAATACGATTATGGTGTTGTCGGCTTTGGCGGTTCGTGATCATTTCAATTAAACATGTCAAATTCACAGTGGCTCGTGTGCAGCTTGGGGTGGACCTTGATCCAAGTACGTTTATCGGGCTCGTAGATCGCCTTGTAACCGGGCGTAACCGGTTGCAATCCAGCATCGAAGCGGCACGAATCGTCTGCGTGTCGGTAGTTTCGCAACTGAAATGCCGCCAGCCTTCAACTGTGATCTGAGCCGCCCAGCACGCCTGCGCGTTTTGGATGCATCAATTGGATGGTCCGGCCGAAACAGACAAACGTGTTGGTCTGCACCGACTATGGATGCCGGTTGGTTGACTCTCATCCAAAAGCGATCCGGGGCTGGGAATCAAATACAGCAGCCATCCGGAGAATTTCGCCGCGTCATCATGTGGCAACATTGCCACAAACTGTTGACACAGAGTATTGCCCCGGCAATAATCGCACCTTCGCAAGTCCTCAGCAAACGGTGAGAACACCCTATTGCGACACTCATTGCGGGAGCAACCGGCGATAATTGCCTCGTTATGCGGTCGATGCGCAGCATGCACGCACGGCAAAACTCTACACAGTCCCAGGAACCAGTCGCGATGTTACGAGTTGCTCAATTGTCCGCAATCGTGTTGGCACTCTACGTTGGTACCGCACACGGATTAACCGTCGACGAAGTCGTTACCCCGCAATATGTTAACAACCACAAGGATACGATCTCTGTCAGCGCAACTCCCTCTGATGACCTTATTGAATTCTCGGTAACGCTCATACTAAAAGACTATCAGTATGCCGTATTGAATACGGTCGTCAGCGACGGAAAACGCACGCTGTCCAAGAACCACACAAGTGTCTTCTCTAGGATCCCTAAGGCTACTTTTCGCCTCTCCGTTCCGCGAGACTTGGTCGCAACGTCAACGTTTTCGGTTGCAGCTTGCACATTTGTTCAAAGGGAGAATGGAATGCGAACTCCTATTCCGGGAACAATCAACTACATGATTCAAATCCAAGAGTTCGTTCCACGCCTAAGTCCCGATAGACAGTAACGCATAACCATGTGATGGTACGGCGTGTCGGTGGTCGCCGAATTTACATGGTCGGTCAACTGCCGACACCAGCACATCACAACCGTCATCCGACTGGCCCCCGCAAACCGACGTCTGTTTACTTAACTCAAAAATTGAAAAGCCGAAGAGGATAACAATGGAAGGGATATTCGCCGTCGCTGGCTTCATTGCATTTGTCGTGATTGTGCTTCCGCTATTGTTCAAGTTAAAACGCAAGTACATCGAGAAGGCCATCAGGCAATACAACGAAATCAATGGAACCACGGTGACTGTTGAAAAGACGGGGATGCCACCACTCAAATACTGGTTAAAAAATCGCAAAGGCGATTGCTGGGCTCGCGTTATCTTTCCCGACGGATCAAGAAAATGGGCTCGTCTCCGCGGTGGCTTGTACACGGGCAATCAGCCGCTGACGTTTCTGGATGCCTAAACCTGATGCAGTCCTGACACCCGAGGTCAATCCAAAACGGTTGGATCAAAGGTCTGTGCAGACGGAACACGGCAGGCCCATGCTACTTCAGCTCCATTCGCTAGCCCGACGCTTCGGTGATGCCGAACGTGGGTTGTGCTGACTCATGCTCCCTCTCGAAATGGAAAAACCGCTAATGGTTTGCCATTAGTCTCGATCGGAGAATTGGGATCCGCCCGGTTCGTTCTGGGTTCACCATTTTTCTAGAATTTCCACTAGCAACGGCTCGGTTTCTCCCGCCGCAGTTTCCGCGTCGGGAGGTCATCGTCGGCCAGTTCGATGACGACATCCGCTACGTCTGAGAATGACCGTGCCAGCGTTGCCAGGAGCGTTCGGCTAAGCCGAGTGACATCGTCATGCCTGCGCCGCCAGTGCCGACGAACACATGGACGCCTTCGTCGGGTTGCGATTCAAATACTGGCAACGTCGGATGCTTGGCGTACACGCCGTGCCAGCGTTGGCAAACGGTCCAATGCGGCAGACAAATCAACTTGCGTAACTCGCGAAGCATCAACTCGTCGATCTCGCGTTTGTCAAACGGCGTGATCGCGTCACCGTATTCGTGCGAATCGCCCATGATGATCCGTCCCGAGCGAAACGGAGATGCCATCACGTGGATCCCATAGCGATCCAGTTCGGGATGGTTCGTGGCGATTCGGTCTTGCAGTGCCGCAAGCGAATGACACTGGGTGAACGACGCGTAGTGCCGCAGCGTCAATCCGCCCGCGAGGTGCGGCGACATCCTCGAGATCGGTTCCTGTTGGACTTTCATCATCTGCAATTTGCAAAGTTTAAGATCGGCTTCCGCCAAACACTTGGGGTACAGCGTTTGCAAATCGCTGCCACTACAAACCACGATGCGGTCCGCAACCCATCGATCGCCAGCCGAACTGAGTAGATGTCCCTCTTTGACATGGGTGATGGTGGTGCCGAAATGGCACTCGGCTCGCCCGCTGGCTTGCAACCACGCCGCGATCCGAGCGGATGCCGTTCGCGGATCCACCCGCAGTTCAGTCGGGCTGTACATCCCGCCCAGCAAACCGTCACTGTTGACGATTCCGGCACGTTTGAGCACCTCGGCCGGTTTTAACATTTGCACTTGATGCGTTCCCAGCTCGCTGAATTCTTCGAGGACATCCAGTTCATCGTGGTGCTTGGCCACGTGGATCGAGCCACACGGTTCGAGATCAAGCACCCCTTGTTGCTGCAGTTCGAGCCACAGTTCACGCGAACGAAGGGCCAGCTCGTACCATTCGCCTGCGGGTTGTCCAATCGGCCAAATCATGCCGAAGTTGCGAACCGAAGCCGCCTGGGCAACATGAGACCGTTCAAACAAAGCGACACTCAAACCGCGACGCGATGCTGCAATCGCATGAGCCAACCCCGCGATCCCAGCGCCAATGACGGCGACATCAAACTGTTTTGTCATGATCGGTTCCTAAGCATCAAAGTGGAATCGTTCGCTGCAGCGTCGGTGAACACGCGGCGGAAATACTGGTAAGCGATGGCCAAGGCCACCATGGATGCGGCGGCGACGATCGTGAGCGTCACCGTGAAAAACGACAACGCCGCTCCGGATTGCTGCATCGATTCGTGCAGCGTTGTTTGCATGATCATCACGACCGCATAGCCGAGGTATCCCATCGCGTCGGCAAAGTACATCAGGAACCCTAGATTGCTGGGTAGTTTCGACGATGCAATCAAACGCTCGAACACCGTGGTGTGAAAGGCGACGTAGGGGATGTATAGCCCCACACCGCAGGCGACCATGAACACGAAGGGAGACAACATCCCGCCGCTTTGTCCCAAAGCCGAGGCGACCAGCAATGCAAACGCGATACCCATCCCAACAAGCGTGATTCGCATCGCAACCACGTTGTTGCGAAACGTGATGGCCAGTGCGTTCAGCGCGGTCACCAACAGCGCGACCGCAATTTCGCAGCTGGCAAAAACCGAGGGGGTTTCGTTAACGCCCATGTCTCGCCAAATTTCGACCGCAAAGTCGTCTCGAATGGTGCGGACAATCGTCAAGACGACATAGACAAAGACCAAGCACGCCAATCCCGGCCAATACTTGACCAGAAAGTCGCGTCGGTCGGTTCGATTCATCGATTTGCGTTCTTGCCGCAACCGACGATCCTCGTCACTTGGCGGTGGCGTTTTTTGAAGCGCCCACACGGCCACCAACAACGGTGGAAAGAAGATCAATCCGACCATCATCGGCATTTGGAATTCGCTGATTCCATAGTCTTGAATCAGCCATCGGCCAACCGATTTCACGACGCCCGAAGCGATAATAAAACTGGCGCACAACGCCGCCGATAACGCTTCGGTTTGTTTGCGTCCTTCCAAATAGCCCAGCACCAGCCCGAACACCATCCCCAGCGGCAATCCGTTTAGAAACAGTGATATCGGTTTGATCTCCGGCGGCAGGAACGCGAAACCGACAAGCGACAGCTCGGCGAATGCGATCAGCCCGATGATGGTGATCGTGCGATATTCGCTTCGCATTTCTGAGACAACTTTGATGCCAATGAATTTCGACAACATGTATCCGAGCAACTGCGACACCACCAGCGTGGTTTTCAGCCCGAGTCCGTACACCGTTTGCCCTTCGAATGTCCCCGCGGTGAACGGTTTGCGAAACGCGTACATGCAAAAATAGACACTGAACGCCGCACAAGCGGCCACGCACAATCGAGCTCGAGGACTCCAATCGGTCCAAGAGTGGCTGGAGATTGGTGCTTCGGAAAAGGATTCAAAATCCGACGTCGTTTGCTTCATCACGTGCCGCTGCGTCTAGACAAACCGACCGTGACGACTCGTACCGAGAGCGTCGAACAAGAAGCGGCCAGGGAAAGGGCACGTTTGTCGCACGGTAACGTTAGCAACACCGTGTCGCTACGATTAAGTTTCCGTGAAAACGCATGCGGACTGTGTTGATCTAATGAGCCGATGGTGGGTAGGCGGGGATTGCGTGGATCACCCGGGCGATAAAAGGGTTGATCGTCTAGGTTGGCGGTTGGACAGCTGGCACGAGTTCAAATCGTGGCAGTCTGCGGTCGGATTGAAAAAGTTAAATTGACAATTGTAAATTGAAAAATGAGGTTGCCCCCGGCTTCGCCGGGAACGTGGATCCCGTAGCGGAAGTCGTCAACGGCTTGTTGTTTTAGTCGTACGATGGACTTCCTAGTCCGTCGAATCCACCATTGACGGACTAGGAAGTCCATCCTACACCCTTTGCCGCAGGAACCTTCACTAAATCAACAAGTCGTCAAGACTTTCGTTGCGATATGAGCCGCGACGCCTAAGCGGCCGGGTCTCGCAGGCTACGTCTTGCAAACGACTTGGTTGCCGCGACTGCGTCCTCGAAACATGTTTGAAGCGGTCTCTGCAAGCGGAACGAGGTCGTTGGTAAGTCGCCGGAGTGTTGCGTTGGAACGTTCGACTTAGCCACCACGATGCCCTTCCCGGAAAACTCGCTGAAGGCTCCTTTTCCGACCCTCCCAGCGAAGCTGGGAGGGTGAATTCGGTAGCGGAAGTCGTCAAGACTTTCGTCGTTCCATGAGCCGCGACGCGTAAGCGGCCGGGTCTCGCGCAGGCTACGCCTTGCACCCGACTTGGTTGCCGCGACTGCGTCTTCGAAACATGTTTGAAGCGGGCTCTGCAAGCGGAACGAGGTTGTTGGTTAGTCGCCGGGGTATTGAGCTGGAGCGTTCGACTTAGCCGCCGCGATGCCCTCCCCGGAAAACTCGCTGAAGGCTCCTTTTCCGACCCTCCCGGCTTCGCTGGGAGGGTGAATTCGGTAGCGGAAGTCGTCAAGACTTTCGTTGCGTCCTGAGCCGTGACGCGTAAGCGGCCGGGTCTCGTGCGGCTACGCCTTGCACACGCCTTCGGTGCCGTGACTTGCGTCCTCGAAACTTGTTTGAAGCGGGCTCTGCAAGCAGAACCGCGTCGCTGATAAGTCACCGGGGTGTTGAGCTGGAGCGTTAAATTTAGCTACGACGATGCCCTCCCCGGAAAACTCGCTGAAGGCTCCTTTTCCGACCCTCCCGGCTTCGCTGGGAGGGTGAATTTCGTAGCGGAAGTCGTCAAGACTTTCGTCGCGTTCTGAGCCTCGACGCGTAAGCGGCCGGGTCTCGCACGGCTACGCCTTGCACACGCCTTCGGTGCCGCGACGGCGTCCTCGAAACTTGTTTGAAGTGGGCATTGCAAGCGGAGCCGCGTCGTTGGTAAGCCGCCGGAGTGTTGCGTTGGAGCGTTCGACTTAGCTGCCACGATGCCCTCCCCGGAAAACTCGCTGAAGGCTCCTTTTCCGACCCTCCCTGCGAAGCTGGGAGGGTGATGTGTTTGGCGAATGCGTACCACGCCTCGTTGGGTTAGTGACACCTGACGCCGCAAAAACGCGTTCTACAACTTCCCGGCGTAGGCGTCTCTGAGAATTTGCACGGTGTGGCGGACTTGCACCGACGATCCGGCTGCCGCGAGATGCGATTGCAGCTGCGTCATGCATCCAATATTGCCGGTCGCCACCAAGTCGGGCTCGGTGCTTAGCAAGTGACGGACCTTGTCTTCGCCGAGTGATTTGGCGATCTCGGGTTGGTCGACGTTGTACGTTCCGGCGGAACCGCAACATAAATGCGATTCAGGAATCTCGAGCAACTCGACCGCTGGGATACGGCTCAGTAGTTCGCGTGGTTGCATGCGAACCGATTGGGCGTTCGCTAGATGGCATGCATCGTGATACGCGACTCGCAACAACTCACTTCGCGGGGGCATCGCGGTTGGATCGCCTAGTTCCGCCAACACGACCGAGACGTCTTTGACTTTACTGACAAAGGCTGCCGCCGCGGCTTCGTATTGTGTCCCTTTCAAAATCAGACCGTATTCGTGCATCCCCGACCCGCATCCTGCGGCGTTTGTCACGATCGCGTCGACATCGTCGGGAAAGGCATTCAGGTTGGCGATCGCAAACCGTTTGGCTTGCTTCCAATTTCCGACGTGCCAACTGAGTGCCCCGCAACACGTTTGCGATGTCGGCACAACCACTTCGATACCACTGCGTGTCAGTACGTCGATGGTTGCCGAATTGATGTCCGGCGCAAGAACCGATTGGGCGCAGCCGGATAACAAGGCTACTCGAGCACGACGTTTTCCGATCGCGGGATTCGTCGCCGCCCACGTTTGTCGCGGTGGTAATCGGTCGGGCAACAAGTTCAACATCGCACCGATGGAACGAGGCAAGAACGGAGCGAGCGGCCGAGCAAGGCGGCCCATTTTCGCGGCGATCCGAAACCGCCGCGGGTACGGCAGCGTCGAACTGGTCATCATGCGTGTGATCCGGTCGATCAGTGATCGCTTTCGCACTGGTTCCATCGTTGCCCGATACGGACTGATCAAATCACGATAGGGGACACCGGACGGACACGCGGGTTCACAGGCCAAACAGCCGAGACAACGATCGATATGCAGCGAAGCTTCGTCGACCGACAAATTGCCTTCGAGCACATCTTTCATCAACACAATTCGGCCCCGCGGCGAATCCGGCTCTTGCCCTAATTGATCATAGGTGGGGCAGGCTGCCAAGCAAAATCCGCAATGCACACACGTACTCACCGCCGAGGCCATCTCGTCGCCTAGCGGACCGAGTTTCGAAATGGGAATTTTGTGTTGCATACGTTTGATTCAGAGGTGAGCAGGGACCGCCGAAGTGTAATCACGACGATCTTAGAAGGAAGGCGTTACGACGAAACGGTGCCATGAGGGTGCGAAGCAAATTGACGCTTGAATCGACCGCTCGGATCAAACGCCCGCTGGACCGCCATTTCGATCTTCGTCGTCGAGGGTCGATTCAAATGCAACGACTCCGCTTTTCCGCGGACGCATAACCCGCGATGACTCTGCTGCGTCAGAACGGTTTCGAGCGTTTGCAGCGAATCCGGCGACTCCACTGCGGCCCAAACGACGGAACCGCAGCCGCTGACGTGCAAGGAGGCGGGGATTGCCTGATCGATCGCATCGCATAGCGACGGGAATTGCCGAGGCGTACTGGGAATTTTGACGATCACCGCAGCCGGGGCGTGCCAATCCAATTCGTTGATCGAACTCCAAAACGTTTCTGCGACAACATCGTCCACGGGTTGCAGCTCGGCGTACTGCGTCTTCATGTCGGCTGCGATGGCTTGGTTCGTATCGCGCGGACCGCGTTGGCGAAAGTAGATCGTTGAAGTGGCGTGATGGTAATCGATTGCGTCGAGTTCCCAGCGACGGATCGCCGCCGTCGCCATCCACTGCGACGCTTGCTCGGCCGAGTCGCAGCGAAGACTCAGTGTCGCCGAGTCGATCGGCTTGGGAAAGACTTTAAACGTGACTTCGGCCATCGCACCAAACTCGCCACAGCATCCGACCAAAAACTTGGGGATATCAAAACCGGCAGCATTCTTCACGACTTTCCCGCCGACATTCACGATCGTCCCGTCGCCCAGGATCATCTTGGCGCCGAGAAAGAAATCCCGTATCGATCCGTAACGAAATCTTCCGGGCCCTGATAAACCCGAGGCGATCGTACCGCCCAGGGTCGCACCGGCACGCACCAACATCGGATCAAACGGCAAGTATTGGCCTCGCTCGCTTAGTACCGATTGAACATCGGCAACTGGGGTTCCGGCGTATGCTGTGAACGTGAACTCGGACGGTTCGTACTGCACCACCCCCGATAACCCACGGACGCTGACCGTAGTGTGAGGTTCGCCGGACATGCATAGAGGCGATTTGGTCTGGTTGCCAACGACCACCGCTTTGTCACAGCAAAGTAACGCATCGCGGAGTTCGTCGATCGAAGTCGGCTGGGAGACTGTATCGTTATTCACGCGAAATCACTCCTGCCTTTTCCAACGGATGCAATCCGGACATCGACAATGAGGGTGCGTCGGCCCCAGGGAACATTTTTCCTCGGTTGGCGATTTCCAGCGGATCAAACGCGCGGCGAATCCGATGAAACAATTCGACGGTGGCTGGATCAAACATATCGGGCAGAAACTCGCGTTTCTCCATCCCCACGCCATGTTCGCCTGTGATCGAACCGCCCATCTCGATGCAGACCTTAATTATCCGACTGCAAACCTCTTCGGCTTTGTCGAATTCACCGGGGACATTTCCATCGTACAGGATCATCGGATGCAGATTGCCGTCGCCCGCATGAAACACGTTGGCGACACGGATGCCGACATCACGCGAAATCTCTTGGATACGCACCAGCGCCTCGCCGAGCCGGTTGCGGGGTACGACTCCGTCTTGAACAAGGAAATCGGGGCTGATGTGACCGACCGCAGAGAACACGCACTTGCGACCTTTCCAAATCGACAATCGCTCGGCCAACGTCGTGGCCACGTGTTGAGCATACGGATCGGTACGAGCGATGACGTCGGCTAATTGCTGCGTCTCGTATTCGACTCGTTCGCGTGGCCCTTCGAGTTCAACGATCAGCACCGCAGCACAGCCTTTGGGATAACCGCATTTCACAGCAGCCTCGGCGGCTTCGATCGACAGTGCATCCATGATCTCCATCGCCCCGGGCAGTAGACCCGATTCGATCACAGCGGAAACTGCATCTCCGGCGGCCTGCAGTGACCGGTAACCGACAAGCACGGTGTGAAAGGTTTCGGGTTTCGGCAACAACCGCAGCGTGATCTCGGTGGCGATCCCGAACAACCCTTCGCTGCCAGTGAACAAACCAGGGAAATCGGCGCCAATCGCATCGGTGCTGGGCGATCCCCAACCGACAACGTCGCCGTTGCCGAGCACCGCCTTGATCCCAATCACATGGTTTGACGTCATGCCATATTTCAAACAGTGGGCGCCGCCTGAGTTGAATGCGACGTTGCCGCCGATCGTACAAACGGTTTGGCTCGAGGGATCGGGGGCAAAATAGAGTCCGTCTTTCGAAGCGGCTTCGGTGACTTTGATGTTCACCACCCCCGGCTCGACCACGGCGGTTCGATTGACCGGATCCAGATCGAGAATCTTGTTCAATCGGTTCAGGGCGATCACGATGCCGTCGGCCACCGGCAGCGAACCACCGGAAAGACTCGTTCCGCTGCCACGAGCGACAAACGGGATCGCTTCATCATGGCACCAGCGAACCGTGGCAATCACTTCCTCGGTCGACTCGGGGATCACGACGGCCAACGGTTTCTGATGAAACGCGGTCAACCCATCCGATTCAAATGCCGCATTAAAGGCAGCATCTTGCCGCACCCGGTCGGGAGGCAATCGTTGGGTTAAACGTGCGATAGCTTGCTGCATGGAATTCATAACCGCATTGTAGCAAACCGAACCGACGAGCGAGCGAGGCAACAACTAGCAGGCAGGCGAGTAAACGGACTGGCGAGAAGACGCGGGGGGCAGGAAAAATGACCGAGCATAAGTTCGGTCTATAGATTTCCAGAATTTAGGAAGCAAGTGGAATGGAGTCAACGCCGAGTGGCTTCCGCACCGCGGGAGCCAACAGTGAGCTGATCACGGGCAATGATCCCATTGCGGTCTTTATCGATCTTTCCAATCAATACCTGACATCTCGGCCAGGGCCAGCGTGAGTGCGTGGGTGCCCAAACGACCATAGCCTTTGGCTTTGACGGATTGATAAAGTTGTTCCGCCAACGCAAGTCCCGGCATCGAAAGTCCCATGCGGCGACTTTCACTGAGCACGATGCCCATGTCTTTGATGAAATGTTCGACAAAGAAACCAGGGTCAAAGTTGTTTTCGATGATCCGCGGAGCGAGGTTGCTGAGAGACCAACTTCCGGCTGCTCCCGAGCTGACCGATTTCATGACCGTTTCCAAATCCAAACCGGCGCGATGTGCATAGATCAGAGCTTCGCAAACTCCGATCATCCCCGTCGCGATCAAGGTTTGGTTCACCATCTTGGTGTGCTGGCCTGCTCCGGCGGGCCCTTGGTGCACGATCGTTTTTCCCATCGCTTCGAAACAGGGCTGAAGTGCGGCGACCACGTCCGCATCGCCACCGATCATGATTGACAACGAAGCGTTGCGAGCTCCGAGATCGCCGCCGGAGACGGGTGCATCGAGCGAATGGACTTGTTGCTGCTTGGCGTTTTGATAGATCTCGACCGCCAGTGACGGTTCGCTGGTGGTCATGTCGACAACGATGCTGCCCGCTTTGGCTCCCGCCAATACCCCGTCGTTCTTGCACAAATACACTTGCCGAACGTCTTGGGGGAAGCCAACGATGGTGAAGATGACGTCCGACTGTTCGGCCACCGCACGAGGCGAATCCGCCCACGTCGCGCCGCGATCGATCAATGGTTGAGCCTTGCCTTGGCTGCGGTTGTAGACGGTTGCCGCAAAGCCTTTGTCGATCAAATGACCGCACATACTTGCTCCCATCACGCCGGTACCAATCCAACCGATACGTGTTTGGTCCGCAGAGATCTTTGTAGCGAGCGTCATCGGCAATGGCCTTTCGAATCAACAGAGTACAGAGTGAAGGAAGGATCGGGGTGCAAACGCCAAATGCGACCTCAGGTTGACCAAGCGAAGCCGCCGGTGGTGGTCCAGAAAACCAGCAACATGCACAACCAAACAAGATCAAGGAAATGCCAATACTGGGCAGCAAAATCGACCGGCCAATGCCGTTCGTGATCGTAGCGGCCTTGTAGCAACCGAACCGACACCAACCCCAACGCGATGATCCCTCCGGCAACATGCAGCGCGTGCAGGAATGCCAACACGATCACCATGCCAACCAACCCCTTGCCGTTGCCCTGCTGGACCGCAGGCCCCGACAACATGGTGTACATCGATAGGATTTGGAATCCGGTAAACACGATCGCTAACACCGCGCTGCCGCCGATCAAGATGGCGGTGATGCCGCGACGTTCGCGGCGAATCATTCGCGTGGCAATGTGCACCAAAAAACTGATGCCCAACAAACAGACCGTGCTGACCAGAAACGTCATTGGGATCGGCAACGCCGACAACGCATCACCGCGACGCGAATAGGCGTAAAACCCGTACAGCAGAATGCTGGAGACGAAAAAAACCAACAGCGATCCCAGGAACAACCATCCGCCTTGTTGAAAACGACGGTCGGTCGGCAATCGGTCAATGGGAGGCTGAGTCGCGCTGGATGGCATCAGAAATCTTGCAGAGGGGATTTCACGCCAGTGTAACGGAATCAACGAAAAAATATTAGGGGCGAGCCGGCTTCGGGTTATTGCAAAAGTAGCACAAAACCAGCGATCGCGGCGGCTTCCAACATCACCGCCTTGGGCTGAAGCGGAAACGGATCGATCTGTTTTGGCATCACTTCACAACTGGAACAATCTCCGGGCGAAGCGACGCACTGGCACGGGGGTGTGGTGACGCAGTGGTACGGCAGGGTTTTGACATTGCACAAGAATTCCAACCCCGAGACGGCGTTCTGAAACACCCCATAGTGGTTTCCACACCGCTCTAGATTGGCTTGTTCAAAATAGAGCGGTTGATGGCAAAAGCCGACGGTGTACCGCTGCGGTTTGGCAACGGTCGATCCCGTGGCCATCACGACAAACGAGTCTGACGTGGCAGCGACCGCGGCGATGCTTTCAGGCACCTTCTTTGCCGCATCCCCCAGGTCGACAGCGACATTGGTAATCGGCTTCATCAACGCTTGCATTTCGCGGGCAAGCGTGTCGTCCGGCGTGCCGTTCTCGCCGCTACGTTCCGGCGGCAGTGTCTCGCCGCCAAGCAGGGCGTCAGTATCAGTGTCGGTCTGTTGGGTCAACGATAGCGGATCGGCATCGGGTCGGACAAAAACCACCACGGCATTCTCGGATGCCGCGGTTGTCGGAAAGGTCGCTGGATTTGGCCCCAAAAGTTGGATTTCCGGTGCCATTTCGATTCGCTGCGTGAAGGGTTCCCACAACGAGGCGTTTTCTGCGGCAAGCGGGTGGTCGGCATCGGGGGCTTCGGCCATCGCCATGTGGGTCAGCCAAAGCGAGACGACTGCGACCGCCAGCGAGTGAAGGTGAAATCCGCGATTTCCGCGGTTTAACACGTTTATTAGGTGGTTTGCCATCGGTTCGCCGCTTGCTTGGAGGAACGTCCGGATCGAGAACAATGCCAGAACGACTTCATCGAATTCATCGAACCATGGCATTCCGAAACCGCAGCAAAATCGCGACAAGGCTCAGTTTCGCTACGACCGCTACAGATTGTCGGCGATTCGCGTCGCGAGACGGCCGCGAACCACCGACAACTTCCGCTTCTCAGCCGGCTTTATCATTCAGATCTCGTTTCGCTTCGGATAAAATGGCACTGCAACTATGATATGCCTCATCGCCGTTTTGTAAAAAAGCCCCTGTTTGCCCTCTCTAGTTGATCCGCATGAAATCCGATCGTTGTCTATCTGCTGCTCGGCATGCGATCGATCGCCTGCGTCGTTGGACATGGCCGCTGCGATCTCGGGGCATTTTGTCGTACCGCGAAACCGCGATGACACCGCTGCCGATTCGTGCCGCTCGCGGATATCGTCCGACGCTGCGACCGCTCGAACCTCGGTTGGTGCTGAACGCGACGGCGGAACTCAGTGGACTGGGGGAATTGTTGATCACCGGGACGGCCGCGTCCGAAACCGTGCAATTGCAAGTCACGGCGGACGGATCGCTCCAGCTTCGAGACGAAGTCAATCAGATCATTCCGATTGCGAATCATCCGGGCAATCCAAACGATCCATTAGCTGCGTCTGCGGTCACGTCGGGCCAGATCATTGTGCGTCTGGGAGGCGGCGATGACACGTTCGTCGCCGAGTTGCCATCAAGTTTGAATGTTAATGTGATTGACGGGGACGGCAGCGACACGAGCGAATTAACGCTGACCCATCGGGGGCCGATCGGAGCCGCGACGCACAACATCCATTCCGAATCGATCACACTGAACCAAGACGCCTCGGAAATTTCATTGTCTGATGATTCGCTGCTTTTAACAGGCAGCGTTTCGATCGGGACCGCCAATGCCGACTCGGTCATCAACGTCGGCACGGGCCGTTTCGACGTTGATGGCCAAATGATTTTATTAGGCTCGGTCGACTTTATTGGCACCGGTGGCAGTGTCGACTTACAAGACGCCACGACGACGTCCGCCTCGGACAATGTCGATCTACGATTTGATCTGGGGACGCAATCGACCGCGACGTTGGCATTTGGCGATACCGACGCCAGCGGTGGACGATTGTTAGAGAATCTTCAGTTCATCGATGCGGACTCCGATTCGCTGCGAAATAGTTCGATCGAGATCTCAGGCAATTTGACGGTTCAAAACCAGTCCAATGCGATCCAGATTGGCGCTGTCATCGATGCGGAAAACATCGACCTCGAAACCAACAACGACGTGTCACTTGGATTGGTCGATGCAACACTCGATAGGTTGACCGTTTCATCGACTGGCAATGTGTTGGTCAGCGGCACTGCCACCGTCGACGATGCAGTGTTGATCAATGCAACCAGCGGCGACGTTGACCTTGGCATGCTGACGTTGACGACCACATCCTCCGGTGACGTGGTTACGATCCGCAGTGCCGCAGCGGTCACGCTGGGTCAGATCGATGGCCCCGATTCGAACGTGTCGATCGGAGAGAACGGGGGCGTGCAAGGCGACGTCACTCAAGCCGATGGAACGCGGCTGAACATCAACGAACTCAGCATCCGCACGTCTGGGCGGATCGACTTGGCATCGACCGACAATGATATCGCGGTAGTGGGATCCCTTGTTTCAAACGGCGACATCACGCTCGTCGACTCGGCCAACGGATTGGATGTCCGTGACATCCGCTCGGCCGATGGCAACGTGCAACTGCAAAGCACCGCGACGGATTTTGCGGTATTAGTCAGCGGTGCGATCGCAACCAACGGAGGTGACGTCCGCATCACTGCGGCGGAACAAGTACGGATGCAAAACGGCGCCACGATCACCGCCGGTGACGGGACCATTGAAATCGACGCCGAAGGTGATGTTGCAATTGCTTCGTTAACGACGAGCAACACGAGCGACGACGCGGTGCGAATTCACTCAAACAGCGGTGCTGTGAGTGACGCCAACGATAACGCACTGAATATCGATGCCAATCTTGGCCGCGCCACGATCACAGCGGCCACCGGAATCGGCGACGGCAATCCGATCGAGATTCGTGTTGCCGAGTTTGCAGCAAGCGTTATCGGCAGCGGAGCGATCCAAGTCGACGAACAAGACTCGTTGCGATTAGTACAGCTCGAAACGACCAATGGCGAAATCGTGGTCAACGCAGCCGATTCGATTTTCATCGACGACGAGCGGCCGGAAGAGGCCAACGGCGAGTTTCAAGTCACGGCAAGATTGGTCGCCGGCGGTGAGGAGGGGCGAATTCACTTGGACGCCGGCAATGACGATGGGGATCGGCTGCGTATCGGTAACGGAGTCGGCTTGGTCGCCGCTCAATCGAGCCTGGGTGCGGTGCAGCTAGACGCCCACACCGTGGAGTTTGGCGAGCAAATCGAAATCCGCACCGGTGGTGACGTCGGTGTGGCCCGCGTCTTTGCACCTCGACCGATTGGACCGGCGGATTTGATGAACATGGATCCCAACGATCCAGCCATCCCCGACGACGCAGTCTTCGATTCCATCGACGCGGCGTTCTATGACACCGCATCTGTCATCACCAATCGGTTGACTCAAGCACTCGGCAACGGCGGTGCTGGCTTCTTAACCATCCGCGTCGGTCACTTCGGCGAACAAGGAATGACGTTGAACGTGGATTGGGGTGGTGAATTCGAGCGTTACCAACAAGTCGATCAGTTGGCCGGTGGCGAGTTGTACTCGATTGAGCATGCCTATACCGAACAAGACATTGTCGAATCGCGACTGAACGGACGCGGTTCGGCGACCGATCCCTTGGAAGTGCGTTTCTCGGTACGCCACCACCAGTCGATTGTGGTGACGGGTAGCTCGGTGACGCAAGGTTCTGCACCAATCGAACAGGTTGCCGGCGGTGTCATTTCGGCGACCGACAACGACAATCCGCTGCGGCCTGACTTGGGCGAGACGATTCTCGAAAACACCGTTGCGGATAATGCTTCGTTGTTGCACGTCAACGGGCAAGCCCAATTCATCATTCCTTCGCTGACGATCCCCGTTGCCTTTTTCCCGGTTCGCAACGTCATTCCAGAACCGGAACCTCTTGAAATCTTTGTGCGAGTTGAGAGCAACGTCGACCAAATCAATACCAACCTGCAAACCAGTGAAGCGGCGACGGGAGCCGCGGTGGTGCGTGACGAATACTTTCAAATTCGCGTGATCTCGCCCGATCCCGAGGGCAATGATTTGGCCCCCCCCAAACGACTCGACGACACGATCCTCGAAGGCGACAACTTGAAACGTTTGTTTGCGCAGTTGCCGGACGGCCGGTACGTGATCGAATACGTGCTCGGTGACGGCAACGAACGGACGATTATTCAAGCGGATGTGCGTAACGGAGAAGCGATCGATCTGGGTGATGAACTTGACGGCGGCTATCTAAAACTAAAGATGCTGGACTTGATGCCCGAGGAGGCTGCGGAGCCAGAGAATACGGAAGCACCCGAGCGTGACGCAGCAGAAAAGACGGATCCTCAGGCTACCGATGACGGCGACGACGTCTCGAGGTTGGATCGAAAAGCCGCGGACGACCACGACAACGAAGATGCGATCGTTCACGATGCCGGGCGTCCTGTCTCGTCGCCACCATTCTCAGAGATTGCTACCGTAGCGGATGACCGACTCACCAAAGTTGGCCGCTTCGCCCGCCTCGCTCGATCGCAATCGTAGAACCATTATGGCTAAGCAACCTTCACCACCGAATCCCGACCCGGGCGACGACACACCGCATGCCCCCACGCGGCAAACCGATCACGGTCCGTCGCAGCGATCCCCTGCGAATCAAAAAAACGCTGCGAGTCAAAAAAACGCGGCGAGTCACGAAAACCCAGTGAACCAAAACAATGCTGCGGGCGATCCGCCACCTCGCCGAGAGCCCGCGGTCGATGAAACGATTCACATTGACGATCCTCCCGCAGCCAACCCGAATCCGCTGAAATCGCTTGATGATACCGATGCAAATGTCGACTTAGACGCGACCATCATGGTTCCAAGCAACGCTGCGCCCAGGAACACAGATTCCAGCGACCCCGAAATTTCCCGCGACAGTGCCTCTGCAGCGGACGCGTCCAAAACGCTTCCCAATGTTGATCCCACTGCGATCACCGAACCGTTAGATCAAACCATCGACATGGACGCGGACGGGTCATCGTCTGCGGCAAATCAAAAGACGCGTTCCGATGAACTGGATCGAACGCTTTCTGCGGCCGACTTGGAACAAACGCCTGAAATTAATGAAGACGGCAAACGTGGCAGCGGTCCGTCACCGCGGCCCCGGTCGCCGGATCCTTCGCAGCCTCCGGATCACACCGTGGCGATCGGATCGATTCCACCACCGATTGGCAAAGAACCAGCGACCGAGAAACAGTCCGAAGCAGAAAACGAGTCGGCGGAACGTCCCGCTGTGTCCGTGATGACAAGTCGCGAGATCGGAGCGACGATCAATCCGCGAGAATTGTCCGACGAAGACGCGGTCCAATGGGAATCGCTGGCCAAATCCGCAACCCAACGCAACGAGCCGAGCCAGTTAGCTCCGGCGATCCAACGTTCGCTGCGTGAAACCAACTTGCGAATCGTTCCCCGCAACGTCAGCAAGGGGACAAGTAGCGAGGCAGACGCATCCGATTACCAGTTGGTACGACTGCTTGGCAAAGGTGGCATGGGAAATGTCTACGTTGCCAAACAAGAGTCGCTCGACCGCATGATCGCCGTCAAAATCATTCGTCCACTGGATCGAGAAAAACGAGAAAAGCTGCAATCGTCTGGGCGTTTGGCGGACGTGGAACAAAACCGACGCCAGCAATTCCTGTCCGAAGCGGTGGTCACCGGCGACCTCGACCACCCCAACATTGTCCCGATTCACGACATCGCGGTGATGGGCCAGGACACGCTTTTCTATGCCATGAAGCGGGTGGTCGGCACGCCTTGGAATAAGGTCATTGCCGAGAAATCTCGCGACGAAAACCTTGAAATCCTATTGAAGGTCGCTGACGCGGTCGGCTTTGCTCACACCCGAGGCGTGGTGCATCGCGACATCAAACCCGAGAACATCATGCTGGGCGACTTTGGGGTCGTGATGGTGATGGATTGGGGTTTGGCGTTGCCAACCGAAGCGTTCGAGAAACACGAATCGGTCTTTCCCGTAACCGGGCTGGGCGGCACCCCAGCGTTCATGGCGCCCGAAATGGCGACGGGGCCCATCTCGCGAATCACTCAGCGAAGTGACGTGTATTTGCTTGGTGCAACATTGTTCATGATCATCACGGGCGACGCGCCGCATCACGGACCCAACGTACGCGAATGTCTCAAGGCGGTCGCCAACAATACCATTCGTGACGTCGCGGACAAGCACAAGGGCGAATTGATGGATATCGCACTCAAGGCGATGTCGACCAACCCGTTGCATCGGTACCCGGATGTGCCTGCGTTCCAACAGGCGATTCGTGACTATCGCAGTCATGCCGAAAGCATTGCATTGACGAGTCGTGCGGCCGAAGATTTGGCCAGCGGGGTCGCATCCAAGCGTTACGCCGATTTATCGCGAGCGATCTACGGATTCGAAGAAGCGATCGCGTTATGGGACGGCAACCGCCGCGCCGCCGAGGGACTTGCCCAATCGACGCTGCAGTACGCGAAAATTGCCTTTGAAAACGAAGATTATGACAACGCCATCCAGCTGCTCGATCCTGACAACGCAGATCACACCGAACTACTTTCCAAAGTCCATACGGCCGTCCGTGAGCGTGCGAACCGGCAACGTCGCTTCCGCTGGCTCCGCCGACTCGCCGTCGCGATGCTGATGTTCATCTTGATTGGCAGCGGCGTAGCGACATGGATCATCCATGGACAAAAACAAATTGCCATTCGTGCGATGGATGTGGCCAATCAAGAAAAAGAGCTGACCAAACAAGCAAACAAAGAGCTCGCCGCCACAACGAAACTGGCGATGGAGAGCAAAGACGAAGCTGAGCGTCAAGAAGCGATCGCGAAAGCCAAAGCTGCGGAGGCCCGGGAAAAAACCGAAATAGCCAAACAAGCATTGCAAGCGGAAAAAGAAGCCAAACAAGCAGAGATTGAGGCTCGTAATCAAGCCATCCAAAACGCTGCCGAGGCGGTGGCCGCGCGTGACGAAGCCCGTCGCCAACAACAGATTGCGGAATACGAAAGCTACGTTTCCAATATCGGATTGGCCAAAGCACGTATCGATCGCAACAATTTCGACAAGGCACGCGAAACATTGCAGCATATCGCACAGCGGCATGCCCAGACGACAAACGACAACGACACGAATCTTGATCCCGCCACAAAGACCGACTCTCGGCCGTTGCCTTGGGAATACCGCTGGTTGATGCGTCAGGTAGCGCCATCGCGATCCTCGCTTAACACCTCGGCTCCGGTCGTCAGTTTGGCAATCGATCCCTCCGGCCGCGTCGCCGTTGCCGCATTGGGCGACGGTACGGTCGTCCGCGCTGTTGTCAACCAAGCCGGAGAATTTGTCTCGCATCAACCTCGGCGTGTTGCCAGTGGATCGGTGGTTGCCGTGGCAATCTCGGCCGATGCAAACCGCATCGCACTGGGGATGGCGTCGGGCGATATTGAGCTTTGGGACACGTCATTACAAAACACCATCGGCAAACTTCGCGGCCACAATCGCGCCGTTTCAGATCTTCAGTTTTTCGGCGAAGCAATGCTGGTTTCCGGTTCCCAGGATCGTACGGTTCGCATTTGGGATCTAGACTCGCAGACAGAGCAAATCGATTGCTGGCACATCACCCCGGTACGGCAAATTGACATTGCGGCGGTGGACGGCGGCGCGGCCTGGGTTTTGGTCGCTGCATCGGCCGATGCGTCGTCCGGTCATGTCGCGGTGTGGCGTGTCCGCAAAACCGACGATCAATGGAAGGCGGAAGGTCCCGGCATTTTCGAGCACCACAATCGCCCCGTGTCCTCGGTCGCGTTAAGTCCCGATGGTCGACTGGCCGCCTCGGGCGACGACCAGGGGCGTGTTTTGATTTGGCGGCCCCAGACGGTGACACCGATTGATTATGACGCTGCAATCTCTTCAGCGATCCAGCAACTTGAATCGCCGGACACGCAGTCCAGTTCCGATGGACGTGTCAAACGATCTCAACCCGTCGCGTCGGTGCCGCTATCCGATCCTTCGCTGCAGCCATCGGATCTCGGCGATGCCGAAGATTCGCAATCGGATGCATTGGCACTGGAACCGATCGATGCAGCCCACCGCGACGTCGTTCGCGCGATCGAATTTTCGCGCGATGGCAACACGATCCTTACCGCCGCCGACGACTACACGATCAAACTATGGCAAACCCAAACACGCCAGCTCGAATTGGCATTGCGTGGGCATGGTGGCTGGGTTACCGAAGCCACGTTTTTGAATGACCAAGCAGACCAAATCCTATCATCATCGATGGACCGTTCGTTGCGAACATGGAAACCCCACACCTACGTGGGCGATTCCGTTGCAACCAACCTGATCGCAACCCGATCCGATGCCACCGCCGCCAATGGAACCACCACCGAAGATGAACAGAGCGGTTCAAACCGAGGGCTAACACAGCGACAAGCTCACGCCGACGAAATCTGGGCATGTCGCTTTAGCCCCGATGGCCGCCGATTGGTCACATCAAGCCGCGACCGGACTGCCAAAGTGCTGCGAATCGATCGCGAAACATTGGATCTCGAAGCGATCGGCAGCGTCGTTACCGATCCCATCGACGATGCCCAAACCACCCTTCGCGAAGGCACCACGTCGATTGTGATGTCGATGGCGGTCGATGCGCCGCGGCGGCGTCTGTATGTCGGCGGTGCCGATGCGGTCATTCGCATTTGGGATATCGACCGGGGAACCGAGTTAGGAGAATTGGTTGGAACCGGACTGAATCAATCATTTGCGTTATCAAAGAGTGGTCAGTACGTCTTGACCGGTTCGAGCTCACCCGACCAAAAGGGGTGGCTATTCAAAGTAAACCTCGATGGACGTGCCGCGCCAACCCGCGTGCACCCGTTGGGCAAGCACACCGAAGCGATCACCGCGTTTGCGATTTCCGATGACGACAAGCGTTTGTTTACTGCCGACCGAGCGGGACGCGGCTTCCTATGGGACCGAGCATCCGGGCAAACCATTGGCGATCCGATTGACCTATTGCGTGGCAACCGCATCAATGACGCACGTTTCACCTCGGACGGCAACCATATCTTGGTCGCATCGGACGACCGTCTTCTTTCATTGATCGATCTGCGGTCGCGTACTCGTGTCGCCGAGATGAATCACGAAGGGTTCGTCACGTCCATCTCGCTTTCGTCCGATGGCAAGTTCGCGTTGACACTAAGCGAATTGAGCACGGTCGATCGGTTGCAAACCTCGGTCCATCTTTGGGACCTGAATTCGGGGCAAGGTCGCCAATTGCAGCAGAGCACGCTCGTGCGATCCACGCGGGGCAGCGCAGATGAGCCAGCGGCAACTCCGAACCCACGTCAGCAGCAGCGAATCGCTTCAGTTGCATTTGCGGACGAGGGAAATACCGCGATGGTCGCGGTCGTTTCCAAGTCAAACCAACCGACGCGGGTAGACGCTTGGCGGATCGCAAACGACTTGGACTCTGCGACCAAGATCGCATCGATGGAGCTACCGGCGGAACTGGGTAACGCTGCCGCGATCAAACCGATCGATGAATCGCGATTTATCAGCTTGAACGGAGATGGCGCGTTTTTGTGGGACGTTCAAAAGGGTACCCACGTTCGCAGCTTTCGCGGCAACGCCGCGGTGGTCCAGTCAAGTTTTTCTTGCGATGGAAACTACATTGCGACGGGAAGTCGATCGATCAAGATTTGGGACGGTGCAACGCTGCAACCGCTTGGCAAGCTCGAAGTGGCGCACGACGGCCCCGTTCGCTCGGTCGAATTTGCACCACGGTACCGGACCGATGGATCACCGGATTACCGACTGGTTTCCGGCGGCGACGATGGCTTTGTGCGTTTGTGGCGTTGGGATCCTGATACGCAACAAGTCACGGCATCAAGCGAATTCGACTTTGGTGCTCCTGTGCGTGCGGTCACCTTTTTGGCTGACGGAACCTCGCTGCTCGCTTGCGGTGCCGGTGGCGTGGCAAAGCTTTGGCGAATCGACACTCCAGCCGATCCGATTGTGTTCCAGCAAGCCAGGGCGGGCAGCTTCGTTTGCGTTACCGCATCGGAGGACGGCCGCTGGATCGCCGCAGGAAGCACCGAATCGGTTGCGTATTTGTGGCAAGTACCTGAGCAACCACAGCCGTCGCCAACATCGCCCATTGAGCTGCGTGGTCATTCCCAGCGAATCGAAGATATCGCGATCCTGCAAGACGTCAGCGGATCCATGCGGATCTTCACCGCGGGCGAAGATCAAACGGTCCGTGTTTGGGATCCGCGAATTGACCAGCTTGATGATGCCAAGAAGGTGTCAGCCCAAAATCCCGCCGAGGCGTCTCTCGCCCGCGAGCTTTTATTACTTCAGCAACATACATCGAGCGTGACCGCGGTGGATCTCACCGCCAGCGGCGAGCTATTGATGACGGCCAGCCGCGATGGCACCGTCATCCTATGGCCCGCCGAAATCACCCCGCCGTAAGAAATGGAATGAGGGGGGAATCGTGTGCTGGGAGATACGAATGAACGCCGGGTTTGGGAACGAGTTTATCGCTGGTCTCCACTCCAGCCACCTCTCCACCGACGAAGTCGGGGGAGAGGTCGAGCACGCCCTAAAGGCGTTGCTCGGGTGAGGGGGCGTCCGAGCAATTGCCCGAGCAAGTCCGGTGCAATCGGTGGCTTCGTCAGCATGCGGCTTGCTCGGTCAGCCCCCTCACCCGAATGTCGCTGAAGGCTCCATTCGACCTCTCCCCCAACGAAGTTGGTGGAGAGGTGACTTGAAACTATCTCACCTCAAAAATCACAGCATCACCCCGCCACGCTCATGCTCCTGCTTCGGGAGTGGCGCGTTCCTCGGCTAATTCCTCGTCGCTGAGTTCGACCGGAGCCAGCTGTTGATTTTCGTTGTTTCCGCCGCATCCAGCGAGTGTTACTGCGCCAAGCATGGACGCCCAAAGCAAGAGAGTCGATGCAAAAATGTGTTTCATCATCATGTGAACCAATCAAAGAATTAGAAATGGAAAAAGGGCATGTGCCACTGAAACTGGTGCGAGACACCTTCGTCGTGCGATTCGCCCGTACGGCGAATCGCACTGACAACATCAGAACGAGACAACCGATGCCGAAATCAAAGTAGCACCGCATCGGTCGTCTCGGTTTTGACGGATTTAGAATTCGCCGTCGATGGTTTCCTTGTTCGCCCGGGTTCCCAACGCCCCAAACAATCCGTAGGGACTTTCGGCTCCGGCAGGAAGCATCGTCGAATCACCAGGCATCACTGCGGGCGACGAAACATCGCCACAATCGACCGAGTCGGTGATGAATTTGACCGCACCGTCGCCCATCAACACGTGGGCACCGCCTTGATGATGGCTGCCGGTGGGGGCTTGGCCCGAGTTTTCCCAGTTCGCGCCAAAGCACAATTCACTATTGGGCGCCGTCGAATAGCTGGTGCCGGTGAACAGCGGCAATGAGTAACTCCACCGTGCCCCACGCGATCGTGACGATGCCGTTTCCAGCGACGTCAGCCCCGGTTTCCAAAATTGCGGTCGTTCGGGGTCGAGGTCCTTTTTACAAACGTCCGCGCGGCTGCGAACGCCCGTGCCGCCCCAACCATGATTTTGATTGACCACCGTTCGCGCGTCGTTGTCACCGAGACCGTTGACGATTTCGCCCATCGCTACGGTGTTGGCCAATCCATCCAAAACATCGCGAAACTTGCTGTTGTGTCGTGGAACAAAAAAGCCGCGTGTGCACCCACGTCGTTTTTCGATCACGTCTTGCTTCCAACTGGTTCCCGAAAACTCCCACACACCAGCATGCGCATAGCTCGGAGAATCACCGATGCAGTTGCCTGCGTAGTTGGTCGTCGCGATGCCCCAGGTCGATTGCGCCGGGTCACTTGGACAACGCAACCCAGCAACCTGCGTCCCCCACGGCTCGTACGCTGATTGCCAGCCGGTTGGTCCCATCGCGGCCCAACCTTGGTACGGGTTACTGATTTGTTCCCACAAACCTTGTTGTTCCATGAACGGCAGCATCCCGACCAAGAAACTTAACCGCCGCGCGTTGTGGCCGGGTTTGACATCACCGGTGCCCTTGTCGGCTGCCGGATCAAACGTCCCCGTGCCTTGCATGGGCAACTGTTGGTAAGCCGAATGATAGTTATGCAGCGCCAAACCCAGCTGTTTGAAATTGTTGCTGCAACTCATCCGCCGCGCTGCTTCGCGAGCCGCCTGCACTGCCGGAAGCAATAATCCTACGAGTACCCCGATGATCGCGATGACCACCAATAATTCCACCAACGTGAAACCACGTTGTCGCCGAGACGTTTTCATGCTGACACCTTTCAAAAGAAAAAAAGAAGCTGAATCGTCACAAAAGAAAAAAAGACGAGCAAACATTGCGGTTGCAAATAAACACATGCGACGTATTTGATAGAAAAGTCGTCGCGAATGAAGTCAATAGAACCAACTGTTCTTCACCGCTATGGCAGCCAAACCGACAGCACCCCCGCTCTAACGCATCCACATGCACCGCTGCAAAATCTTACCAACCGGGGGGCCAGAAAGCAACCAACTTTATTGCGTCGTCAGATTGAGATTTTTTTCTTCGGATATCGATGCGGCAGTACCATATCGATGCGGCAGAACGTCGATCGTCAGCGGCATTGGTATTTGTTGCAACACACAGTTCGACTGTCTGTCAATCTAACTGGCTGTCAACGAAACCATCCGCTACCTAGCGGCCTACGGAATTTGGTGGAGCGAATGTTTGAAAACATGCGCAACCAAAAATCACGACAGGGCTAAGGTATTGGCCGTCGCGCGTTACGGCTTGCCGGACACTGCGTCACCGATCGCGGTGCGGCTCCCCGAGCGCTGCTATGCTAAGAGTACAGACGATCAGTACCTCGTCATTCTCTTCATGCCTTGCTGGAATCGATCGATTTGACGACGCCTAAAATGCAATCCGACAGCAATCAAGACAGTTGCGTGTTTTGTGTTCGTGGTGTCACCAAGATTTATGACATGGGCGAAGTCCAAGTGCAGGCGCTGCGAGGAATCGATCTCGAACTGTACGAACATGAATTTGTTGTGATGCTCGGAGCCTCTGGAAGCGGAAAATCGACACTACTGAACATCCTAGGCGGATTGGACGTGCCCACCGCAGGCAGCGTCCATTACCACCGCAACGAATTGACGACGGCTAGCGATACGGACCGCACGCGTTACCGCCGCGACCACGTCGGGTTTGTTTTCCAGTTCTACAATTTGATTCCGAGTTTGACGGCACGCGAAAACGTCGAACTGATCACCGAGATTGCCAAGTCACCGATGGATGCGATGGACGCATTGGAGATGGTGCGGATGAAGGACCGCGCGAATCATTTCCCTGCTCAGTTGTCTGGCGGAGAGCAGCAGCGAGTTGCGATCGCACGGGCGATTGCCAAGAATCCAGCCGTGCTGTTGTGTGATGAACCGACCGGGGCGTTGGATGTCCAAACCGGAATATTGGTCCTGGAAGCCATCTCGCGAATCAACCGCGAACTTGGCACGACCACAGCCGTCATCACGCATAACGCGGTGATTTCGCAAATGGCAGACCGTGTCATTTCATTGTCGGATGGAATGATCGCCGGCATCACCGACAACCCCGATCGAATCCAAGCATCTCAATTGCGGTGGTAATCGATGCGAAAGCTGGATCAAAAATTGCTGCGAGATCTGTTCCACATGAAGGGGCAAGTGTTTGCCATCCTCGGTGTGATCGCCGCCGGGGTGGCAACGTTTGTGATGTCGATGTGCGCGTACCACTCGCTTGAAACCAGCAAAGCGACATTCTATCGCGATTTCCGCTTTGCCGACGTGTTTGCCCAAACAAGCCGCAGCCCTAACGCCATTTTGCCTCGCATTCGCGAAATCGACGGCATCGCGGCGGTCGAGACGCGATTGGTTTTCGATGTGCTGTTGGATGTGCCGGAGATGTCGGAACCCGCGACCGCACGATTGATTTCAGTCCCCGATTCCGGCGAGTGTTTGCTGAACAAGATCTACATTTCGCGTGGCCGGATGATTGAACCCCAGCGCACGGGCGAAGTCGTGGTGTCCGAGGTGTTTGCCGAAGCACATGGATTTGTTGCCGGCGACACCGTCAGCGCGGTCATCAATGGCAAACGACAAACGCTAAAAATTGTCGGCGTTGCGATGTCGCCCGAATACGTGATGCAGATTCAACCGGGCAGCATCATGCCCGACAACAAACGCTTTGGCGTTTTCTGGATGAACGAGCGAGATCTCGAAGCGGCCTTTGATATGGCGGGAGCGTTCAACAGTGTGTCGCTAAAACTTGCTTATGGCAGCAACGTTGACGAAGTGATCGATCATCTCGATCGGTTACTAAAGCCGTATGGAAGTGTAGGCGGCTACGATCGCAGTGAGCAGATTTCGCATCAATACATCTCGGACGAACTGAAGCAACTACGTGTCATGGCGATCATGTCGCCGGCGATCTTTCTATCGGTCGCCTCGTTCCTGCTAAACATCGTTGTCTCGCGGATCATCATTCAACAGCGCGAACAAATCGCGGCGCTCAAAGCATTCGGGTACAGCAATGCTCAAGTCGGCTTTCATTACTTAAACTTCGTGCTGCTCATTTCCGTCAGCGGAACCATCGTCGGCAGCGGATTCGGGATATGGATGGCGTCAGGGATGACGAAGATGTACGGCGAGTTTTACAAATTCCCGTTTCTGACGATCCAGATCGACGCGATGTCGATTGCATTGGGTTTTCTTATGACGACGACCGCCGCCTGCTTGGGAACATGGATCTCCGTTGGCAAGGCCATTCGGTTGCCGCCTGCCGAGGCAATGCGTCCTGAGCCGCCACCCCGATTCAAACCGACGCTGCTAGAGAGGATCGTGCCGCGAGACAAATTGCCCGCGGAAATGCGAATGATTTTGCGGAACATCGCTCGCTACCCGATCAAGGCCGGCTTTTCCGTACTAGGAATCGCGATGGCGGCGGCGGTGATGGTGCTGGGAAGCTTCTCGCTTGATGCGATGAACTACATGATGGATTTCCAGTTCCGATTGGCACAGCGGCAAGATTTGATGGTCACGTTTATCGAACCGGCAACGGCGTCGGTGATGTACGAGGTCCGCAACTTGGACGGCGTGTTGGACAGCGAAACATTCCGCAGCGTGGCGACTCGGATTCATTTCCAGAATCGATCTCGACGCGTCGGATTGATGGGGCTCGAGCGTGATGCGTCACTGTATCGTTTGCTTGACAAAAACGAGAAAGCGGTGGTGGTGCCCGA
The DNA here is from genome assembly GCF_039545035.1 of Novipirellula caenicola. Taxonomy (NCBI): domain Bacteria; kingdom Pseudomonadati; phylum Planctomycetota; class Planctomycetia; order Pirellulales; family Pirellulaceae; genus Novipirellula; species Novipirellula caenicola. The sequence goes on along the minus strand of NZ_BAABRO010000014.1, from coordinate 59,598 downwards.
ATTCGGAGTGATGCTGAACACCAAACTTGCTCGTTTGCTTGGGGTAAATCGAGGCGACTTTGTTACCGTCGAAGTGCTCGAGGACAAACGGCCGACCTTGACGATCGAAGTCACCGCACTTGTCGAAGAATACGCGGGCATCAATGCCTACATCAACAAGCAACAAATGCATGCGATGTTGAAAGAATCCAATGTTGCATCCGGAGCGTTTTTGAAAGTCGATTCGAATCGAATCGATGATGTTTTTAAAGAGCTGGAACTTCGCCCGGGCGTCGCCAGCGTGACGATCAAGGACGCGGTGCTAATCAGTTTCCGCCAAACGGTAGCGGAAAACATTCTCGTGATGAGGTCGTTCATCATTTTCTTTGCCGCTGTGATTGCGATGGGGGTGGTTTACAATAGCGCTCGCATCGCGTTGTCCGAACGCAGTCGTGACCTTGCGACGATGCGTGTGATCGGGTTCACGCAAGGCGAGGTTTCGATGGTGTTGCTAGGCGAAATTACTTTGTTCACGCTGGTGGCGATTCCGCTTGGATGTGGGATTGGCTACGGTTTGGCCGGGTTGATGGCCAGCGGGCTGGACACCGAAAACTACCGCATCCCTTTGGTGGTCAGCCGCGATACCTACGCACTGGCCTGCGGCGTTGTCATCATCGCAACGTTTTTATCGGGGTGGGTGGTCCAGCGACGCATCTTCCATCTTGATTTGGTCGGCGTGCTCAAAACACGAGAATAACATGAAGTTTTCACTAAAGACGCTGCTGTGGGGCATCTTGATCGTGGCCGCGGTGATGGCATCGATTTTCGCGATGTTCCCCGAGCCAATCGAAGTCGATGCCGCGACGGCGTCGATTGGAACGCTGCAGGTCACGGTGCAGGAGGACGGCAAGACTCGCATTCGCGAAAAATACATTGTGTCTGCGCCCGTGATGGGACGCGTCTCGCGAATCGAACTCGATGCGGGTGACCATTGTAGCGAAGCGACGCTGTTGGCCGTCATCTTGCCGAGCGTCCCGGCGTTTTTAGACGCCCGCAGCCAAGCCGAAGCCACGGCGCGAGTCCAGGCCGCGCAGGCGGCACTGCGGCGAGCCGAATCCGCCAGCGAACAAGCGGTGATTAATCACGAATTGGCAAACACCAAATTCGCACGCGCTGAAAAACTGCGTCCCTCGAATGCGATTTCACAGAGTGAATATGACATTGCAAAAACCGAACAATTGGCAACCGCACAAGCGATTCAAACCGCACGCTTTGACGTGGAAATTGCAAAATACGAATTGGCGATGGCCGAAGCCGCCGTCGAGCAGTTTGCTGAAACGAATGACGACACTGCCGTCGAACCGTTTGAAATCATGTCCCCCATCACCGGCCGCGTGCTTCGCGTGATCCAGCAAAGTTCCGCTGTGATTCCGGTGGGGACGCCGCTGATCGAATTGGGAGACCCACGCAATCTCGAGATTGAGATCGACGTGCTGTCCACCGACGCGGTGCGAATCAAACCCGGGGCCAAATTGACCATCGAACATTGGGGAGGCGAAACACCGCTGAACGGTTATGTGCGAGTGATTGAACCGGGGGCGTTTACCAAGGTCTCGTCGCTCGGCGTGGAAGAGCAGCGAGTCAACGTGATCGCCGACTTCAACGAGCCTCCCGAACGCATCGCGTCACTCGGTGATGGCTACCGCGTCGAAACGCGAATCATCGTCAACGAACTATCAGATGTTTTGCGGATCCCCAACAGCGCACTGTTTCGTCATCAACGCAAATGGCATGTGTTGACCATCGTCGGCGGCAAGGCAACGCTTCAGCCCGTCGAAATTGGGATGCAAAACGAATCGCAAACACAAATCATCGAGGGGCTGAACGTGAATGACCAAGTGATCGTCTATCCAAGCGACACCTTAACGCCAGGCACGGCGGTGCGAGCAAAGCCCAGCTCCTAAGCGATCTCACGCGTCGACAACAAACCTCTCACTCGTAGATAAACGTGATCGGCGCATCGATATCGGGATGCAAACTTTGGTGGACGGGGCACTTTCGCGCCGCTGCTTCCAATCGATCTCGCATCGCCGCATCGTTCGCCAATCCGGCGGGGACCGTGACAATGGTTTCAAGTCGTCCGATTCGGCGAACCGGTTGCGCGATCATTTCTTTGGTCACGCTAACCTTGGTTCCCGTCAAGTCGACATCATGCCGCTGCGAGACCAGCCCCAGGATCGTTAGCACACAGCTGCCCAGCGCCGTGGCCACCAAATCGGTCGGTGAAAAACTGGTTCCCTGCCCACCGTTGTCCACGGGTGCGTCGGTCGTCAGCTGATTGCCGCTCGGCCCATGGGTTGCGCGGACGCCGAGATTGCCAGTGTAGACCGCTTGGATATTGACAGACATGTTTCAGAAAAACTCCGTTGGAAACGTTGCGGGTTGAAATCGGCCGAGGCCCCGAGGACCTGAGGAATGGCCAAGGAAGATGAAGTGAGCCAGGGAAAGGTGAGGGTCGCACATTCGTTTTCACCACAGAAGCGTTGTTACCCCAGTGGCGTTGCGACCGAACTTGCCAGCGACCGCGTCGCTGCTATTTGGTCGCTCGCAGATTCCGCCGATATTGCCCGGGGGTCATGTTGGTTTCGCGGCGAAACACGACGTGCATGTATTCGGGATGATCGAAACCGCAAAGCGCCGCAATCCGGTCCATCGGCAGATCGGTCTCCATCAACAATTGACGGGCTCGTTTGATTTGCACGTGGCGGATCTCTTGTTGAGGCGACCGGCTGAGCAGTTTTCGCAGTTGCCGTTCCAAGGTACTGCGTGAGAGTCCCGAATGAGCGATCACATCTTGGACCGTAATCCCGCTACAAGCGTTCTCGCGAATGTAGGACAGCGCGGTCGCGATCGAGGGGTCATCGATTGCCACGATATCGGACGATTGCCGAACTTCGATTCCAACCGGACGAATCACGTGCAGCAGTTCATCCGGCTTTTCGCCGTCCATCAATCGCGACAACAAACTAGCGGCCTGGAACCCCGTCTCTTCCGCATCGGGAATCACGCTGGTCATCGACGGATCACAAAGTTCGCAAATCACGCTGTCGTTGTCGGTTCCGATCACCGCGACTTCTTCGGGGATCACCAAATCGGCTTGGGCACACGCCTCGAGTACCTGTTGACCGCGGACGTCGCTGCAACAGTAGATCCCGACCGGCAATGGCAGACTGTGAAGCCAGCGGACGAGCTCGGTCCGCTCGTCCTCGGCCGTTCTCGCGTCGGGCCCCTGCCATACCGAGCGATAGATCGCGCATTGCTTGTCGGGCTGGGCAACGTACCGCGCGAAAGAGGTTTCCCGCCGCGTCGACCACTCTTCGTGCTCGAAACCACAATAGGCAAAATTCTGAAAGCCCCGTTCGATCAAATGTTCGGCTGCCAAGCGAGCAATTTCATCGTCATCGCTACGAATCACCGGGAACCCATAATCTTGACCACGGTCGGTCAATTCAACGATCGGAATGCCACTTTTGCGGACCGCCTTGGCAAACTCGGGCGTCGTGACACGCGAAATGATCCCACTTCCCTTCCAATCCGCCAGCCATGCCGGCGGTTTCGCGGTCAGATCGCGCTGTTCGAGAAAGATCGACCAATCGTGGTGCGTCTGCCGAAACCGTATGACTCCCTTCAGCAATTCCCGCCCATAAATCGTTGAAGTTTCGATCATCAACGCAACGCGTTTTTTCTGCAGCATGAGAATGAGTGAGGTAGAAAAAGGAGATCGAATCGAGCCAACCGCGGGGCAAGGTTTACAGTAACGCCTACGCCACCATACGGGTAGGCTAAAATGCAATCAATCACAGGGCGCATCTTGCCTCGCGATCCTGTATATAATGGGGCGGGATCGCCAATAAATTGCCTGTTTTGGGTATCTCACCGCCCGAGAGTCCCCCTAATTTGAAGTCGACCGGTTGATGTTGGCCGGTTGAATCGAAGCTCGCCGCGATCCCGAGTTCCCACCTCACTGGTTTCATCTTCCATGCGAATCCTGGATCTCGTCACCCCTCGCGAACTCTCACGTGTCGCGGCTCTGCAATTGTTGGCGCGGCAGATCGTCGAGGGGTTCTGCTCGGGACGACACCGCTCACCGCACAAAGGGTTCAGCGTCGAATTCAAAGAACATCGTCAATACGTCCCCGGTGACGAACTAAAAAACATCGACTGGAAGGCCTTTGGAAAGAGCGATCGGCTGTACATCCGCGAATACGAAGAAGAGACGAACCTGCGGTGCACATTGGTGGTCGACCGCAGCGGTTCGATGATGTATCGCGGCGAGCGATCGGGCGGACTAAGCAAGGACGAATATGCTCAGCGGTTGGGAGCGTCATTGGCCTATCTGATGCTGGCCCAACAAGACGCCGCGGGCGTGATCACCTTTGACGATCGACCACGAACGATGGTCCCCACTCGCGGTCGCCCATCACACCTGCGGCTTGTCATCGAAGCACTCAGCGGGCCGCCACCTGGGCTGGAAACGGATCTGGGCGGAGCGATCAGCATGTTAGTCCCCAAACTCGGCCGACGTGGGTTGGTTGTCATTCTGTCCGACGCGATGGGAGACCTTGATACGCTGAACCGATCGTTAGCACAAATTCGCTCGCGTAAACACGAAGTCATCTTCTTTCACATCCTGGATCCTGACGAAGTCGATTTTCCGTTCACCGGACGCGTTCAATTTCACGACCTCGAAGAACGTGCCGAAGATCAAACCGTCGACGCGGTCTCCATTCGCAAAGCCTACCTCGAGCGACTCGAAAAACACAACCTGCAACTGCGTGACATCTGCCGACGTCATCGAGTCGATTTGGTCAACATCCGCACCGACCAATCGTACGACGACGCGTTGCATCAATACGTTGCCCTGCGGAGGCAATTGTCATGATGTTTCTAAATGGGCTGCTCGCGTTTGGCGCCCTTGCCTTTACGATTCCGCTGGCCATCCACTTGCTGTACCGAAGCAAGTTCAAAACGATCCAGTGGGGAGCGATGCATCTGCTCGAACCGGTCGTCCGCATCAATCGGCGAAGGATCCAGTGGATGCATTTGTTGCTGTTGTTGTTGCGTTGCTTGCTTCCCGTACTGTTGGCGTTTTGTTTGTCACTGCCGCTGTTGACCGGTTGCCGAGCCTTGCCGGGTGATTCGCCACAAACCGTCGTGATGATCATCGACGATTCGCTCAGCATGGCGGCCCGCGACGATTCGGGAGTGTCCAACGTCGATCGCGTCAAAAACCAACTTGGCGATTACTTGGCCAAAATGTCCCGGCGAGACGAGATCATTTGGATGCCAGCCAGCCAAATTCAGTCCGTTGCGTCCACGGTCGGGCAAGCCACCATGGGGCGCGACGATGCACGCGACCGGCTCCGCAGACTGACCGCTTCGGCGGGCCCCTTCGATCTTGCCAAGCTGGTTCGCGCCGGCATCGCCGCAGCCGACAATGGATCACATCTCGAACGTCAAGTGTTGATCGTTTCCGATTTCCAGAGCTGCAACGTCAATGACGCGTCGCTCGAGGGGTTGAAGACACTGATGCAGGCATCGCCAAGCGATTTGGAACGCCCGGCGATCCATTTCTTGAATGTCGGAGGCATGTTGAACGACCAATCGAATCTGTCCGTCGATTCGATCGAGACGATGTCGCCTGCGTTGGTCCCCGATCGTCGCACGTCGTTTACGGCGCGAATCCGCAACGCCAGCGATAAAGCCGTCAACGATGCGCGAGTCATTTGGTCGATCGATGGCGTCAATGCCGAATCGGGCACGGTGTCGGTTGCGGCGCGGTCCACATCCACGATTAAACACACCGCCGCGTTTTCGACATCCGGTATCCACGAAACCGCCGTGACGGTCGAGCATCCCGACGCGCTGCTCGAAGACAACCGGCGAAGTGTCGCGGTCGAGGTGATTCGCGAGATCGATGTGTTGTTGGTCGACGGACAACCGGGAAAAGAACCTCTCGAAGGCGAGACCGACTTTCTGGCCATCGCACTAAGCCCGTTCGCCTTTGCCCAACAAGATCAAGTCGACGCGGTACGTGCCTCGGTGATTTCCGCATCCGAATTGTTAAAACGGATCAGCGAACAACCACCCAACATCTTGGTGTTGGCCAATGTCGCCTCGCTCAGTGACGAGCAACAAATTAAAATTGCCGACTTTGTTTACCACGGCGGCTCGTTGATTTTGTTCGATGGTGCGAACCTTACCGATGCTGCGTATACCAAATCGTGGACTCGCGGCGAGGGTCAGATGCCGCTTCCTGCTGAATTGGACGCAATTATCGGAAACACCGACAAGGACGGTGAAACACCGATTCGAATTGGCAACCTGAACTCGCAATACACCCCATGGTCGCGACTCGCCCCCGGCGACCAACGCCCCCTCTCGGGCGTGGACGTATTCGCCTATCGCAAATTAATTCCTCGCACGAAATCCAATAGCGACGACGAGGATGGCGAATCGGGGCGTTCGCCTGATTCCGACTCGATCGTGTTGGCTTCGATGTCGAACGGCGATCCGCTTGTCGTCTCGGCCCAGCGCGGCCGTGGACGTGTGGTCCAATTCGCGATTCCCGCGGACGATTCGTGGACGTCGCTTCCGCTGCGACGCGTCTACGTGCCGATGATGCAACAGTTGGCACTCGATTTGATCGGCAGCGGACGAGCGACCACCGTGACCACCGGTGAACCCATGATCGTAACGCTGGACGAATTCGAGCAAGAGGACGTCGAGACGGATGAGTCTGATTCAACCGATCCGAAAAATAGCCCCTTTCAATCCAAAGGCAAACAATCCAAGTCTCAACTTGCTGACAACTCGGATGCGGAACCGCCGATTTTCACGGTGCAGCCGCCACAATCCAGCGAAATCACGATTCCGCTGCCCACCGAATCGACGGCCGACGACGTGACTGAACTGGTTTGGACGCAAACACGCCAAGCGGGCGTTTATCGATTCCGCCAGATACGTCCACAAGCCGATGGTCAGCGAGTCGTGACGTCAACCGTCCGAGTCGCCGAGGTTCCCGCCGAGGAATCGCAGCTGCGTGACACGGAACCCGAACGGATTGCCGCCGCAGCCGAGATGATTGGGGCCACCGTGCACAGCGAACTTGATTCGATCGTCACCGCAGAACAAAACCGACGTTACGGCCGCGAGATATGGCGTTGGTTCTTGGTCGCACTCTTGTTGGCGATGATATTAGAGATGGTGGTGCAGCAACAAATTGTGCACAAAAACCACGGGAGCATCGCGTAATGGAGTTCATGCCGACGATTCGTTTTGCGGGTGAATTGCCATTCACCGTGGTGTTGGCGATAGCACTGTTGGCTGCGTTTGCCGTGATGTGGTATTACGCTCGCGAAACCCGCACGATGGCCAGTCCTTATTCGTACCTGCTGCCGGCACTACGAGCCGCCGCAGTCGCATTGGTAATCTTCATCCTGGCCGGCCCCGTTTGGCACCGTCGTCAAGAGATCGGCACGCTGGGAAAGGTCACGTTCGCCATCGACACATCGGCCAGTATGTCGATGACCGACAGCTCTGGTTCGGACACCTCGGAATCACGCATCCGGCGAGCCACGCGACTGTTGGTGGGGACGCCAGAGCATCTCGGACTGGTCGACCAGTTGAGCGAAACGCACGACATCGAAGTGATCGGCTTCGGTGCCGCGGCCCCCGTGCCGCTGTGGTCCAATCGTGACGAAGAAACGCTCGAAACATCATTACAATTGATCGCCGAGGACCGACGCACCAATTTGGCGTCAGCGGTGTCCGCTGCGATTGTCGAAGTCGACTCGGATGGTGTGCAATCAACGCTGGACTCCGTCGCCGAGGAGTCCGACCGTAACACGCCGCAAGCAAACGCCCAATCCTCGGACGAATCGGAATCGGAATCCAAACGCGTGCGTTCGGCAATCGTGATCATCAGCGAAGGTCGCCATAACCTTGGTCCTTCGCCCGTGGACGCCGCACGCCGTGTCGCAGCATCCGCCACCCAAGTGATGACGCTTGGCATGGGCTCCGAAGACGAGCCGGTTGACGTCGGGATCGCTCAGGTGATTCGTCCCGATTCCGTGGCCGCCGATGGCAGGCTTTCGGGAACGATCATCGTCAAGCAGTTTGGGATGACCGGCAAACCGCTGGGGTTGCGAATCGAGCATCAAAACCAAACCGTGTGGCAACACACCATCACACCAGACGTCGAGGGAGAGATCGAAGTCGACTATGACTTTGAGGTCAGTTCCTTGGTCGAGGCGACTCAGCAGGCGACCGTGCGCGGGGTCAGCCGCGATGCGGTCGCACTGGATTTGCGGGCGGTCGTCGACAGCGGCGTCAGCTCTGACTCGGTTGGACTCGATTCAGGTGCCCCCGGGAACTTGATGAGCGAGAACGACTCGATGCCATTTCGAGTGGCCGCCTCGGTACGAGATCGCCGCTTGTTAATTCTTGATGGCTCGAGCCGCTGGGAAACGCGTTACCTTCGCAATCTGTTCCAGCGTGATCCCGCTTGGCGAGTGGACACAGTGCTGTATGGCCCCGGGACCGATATGCCCAGTGTGACACGTGGCAGTCAATCGGGACAATTCCCAGCGGATGCCGAAGCGATCTCGCAATACGATGCAATCATCCTGGGTGAAATACCGCCCGAGCAATTCAAACATGCCGACGCGGCTCTGCTGCGTCATTTTGTCAGCCGTGGTGGCGGGCTAATTGTGGTGGATGGGCGTTACCAGCGAGTCCGCAAATTGGCAGAGACATTCTTGTCCGATCTGATTCCCGTGAACTACGCCGGGGGCGATGCGGTAATCGACGGCGCCAAGATTTTGCCGACGGTGACCGGTGGTGAACAGCCCATGATGCTGCTTCGCCAAAGCGAGAACTCCGACGTCACCCGCGTGGCCGACATGTGGTCACGGTTGCCGCCGCCGCAATATGTCAACCAGGTGCAGCCGCAAGCCGGTGCCGAAGTTTGGGCCAACACGGTCAGCCGCGACGGGAAACCCACCCCTTGGCTTGTCACTCGTCTATTCGGTGCAGGCCGTGTGTTCTATTTCTCGTCGGATCAATCGTGGCGTTGGCGTTACAAATTGGCAGACGAACTGCATGCTCGATTTTGGAACCAAGTGCTCAGCGCGGTGATGCAGCCGCCTTACTCGGCAAGCGATTCCTTTGTCTCGCTCGGGACGGATCGAGTCGAATACGCGGCTGGGGATTCGTCGCTGATTCGCGTGCGACTGCAAGGTCCCACGGGAAAACCCATCGGCGATGCCACTGTCGATGCTTTGTTGGTTACCGACGATCGCGTCGTTGCGACGGTCGCGTTGTCCATCGACGATCCATCGCGAGGAACCTACCAAGGCGAAACACAGCCGCTGGACCCCGGTGCGTATGAGGTGCGAATTCGTGCTAGCGGGTTTGATTCCACGGCACTTCAAGCAACGACGCCGATTTGGGTGGGGACCCCCAATCACGCCGAACTGCGTCGCGTGGGGCTTGATAAAAACGCCTTGATGCAAATTGCCCAGGCAGGCAAGGGCAGCTATTTCCATGAGTCATCGGCCGACCAATTGCTCGAACAACTCAAACCGTTGTCAAGTGGTTCAGTGATCGAGTCGGATGTTCTGATTTGGCAGTCGTTCTATTGGTTTTGGGTGGTCATCGCGTTGTTGACTGCCGAATGGTTGTTGCGCAAACGAGCAGGGTTGGTGTAAACGATGTCCGCAGCAGGCTCTTCATTCCTAAACCATTTAAAACTTGATCCCGCGACGGCGTCGGCGCTTCAGTCGTTTGCGCGTCGGCGTCGATGGTTAATCGGACTGCGATGTGCGGCAATCGCTATCTTGGCTTTTTTTGGGACGCTGTTTGTCGTTGCGATTGCGGATCATTTTTGGCTGCTGCCTGATTCGCTACGGATGACATTAAGTTTGGCGGCTTACGCAACGACCGCCGGAGTGCTTTGGTTCTTTGGACTGCGTCATCTACGTCACCAAGATCCACAAAAGCTTGCCCGTCAACTTGAATCGACCGCCCCACGCGTACGTGACGACCTGCTTTCAGCAGTGGAACTCGCTGATCCGCGGCTCGCCAACGGATCGGTTGAACTACAAAACCGGTTGCAAAACTCGGTGGGACGCCGGTTGCAAAAGGTTGACGTCACTGGGCTGCTGCCGATTGCGATGATTCGCAAATGGTTGATCGCAGGATCGGTGGTGCTGGCGATTTGCGTCCTGTTGGCGTTGATTCCGTCGCTGCAGTTTGGTCGCCGAATGGCAAGAGCCATGTTGCCGATGGCGTCCATCGAGCGTGCATCGGACATCAAAATTCAAATCATCCAGCCCACTCCGGCAACCCGCAATGTGGCCGAAGGGGATGCGGTCGCCGTGGTCGTCGAAGTCACTTGGCCACGTCCTTCGGAACGGTCGCCGTCGGCCGTAGCGAAACGGCAACAAATGATGGACGACGTGATCATTCAGTGGCGGGTCGACGGCGAGACATTCGAATCGACGATGTTATCACGTGCGCCGCTGCTAAACCCACATTCGGTAGATCCCACCCTCGCATCGGATAGCACGTCCACAAGCGACCCCGCCCCAAGTGCATTCGCAGCCAATCTTTCGATCAAAACGACGCCGGTTCAGTATCGCGTGCTCGCCGGAGACGCCGTGACACTTTGGCATACGTTGACACCCCTGCCCCGCCCGCGCGTCGTTTCGCTGGAAAAACGATACGAGTTTCCCAAGTACGCGAAACTTCCTGATTTAACGGAGACATCCGACCACGGTGATCTGACGGCCTTGGCCGGTACGACCGGGCACTTGACGATTCAATTTGACCAACCCGTTCGCGATGCGACGCTGCGTTATGGAACCCGGGGCGTGGTGTTACCTCTGAAACCACATGAGAACGATCCGACATCGTTCACGATCTCGCTACCCATCAAAACGCCTGGAAATTACCAGCTTGATGCCATCGGATTGGACTCGGATCTCGACAATCCGTTTAGTCCGCAGTACACGATCGTGCCCATCCCGGATACGCCACCTGTGGTCCGCTGGAGTGACGAGACAAAAACCAACATGTTGGCGTCACCGCTGGACGTGTTATCGCTCTCTGCGTCGATCGAAGACGATGTGCCGGTGGACGATGTTTTCCTCGAGTTTCAGGTCAACGCGTCGATTCCCGATCAATTTACGATCCCCATCGAATCGCCGCAAACGAAACTTGCTCCGACATGGAACTGGGATCTGATGCATCGCAACGACTCGCCGACCGATTCGACGACGTTGGTCAGCAGCGACATCATCCATATGCGGGTGGTTGCCGTCGACCGCAAAGGCCAACGTGGTGAATCGAGATTGATCGAGGTGTTGATTGTCGACGAAGGGTTCACGCAATCACGGCAAGATCACTTGGACCGTTTAAGCGAAGTCGTCAGCGAGACGATCGACTGGACAACCGATGCATATTCGCTGATCGATCAGTATCGGGAACACCTCAGCGATGACAACGCCAGTAAGTTGGACCAATCGAAGCTAAAAAATCTGCAAAACGACGCGTCGCTGTTGTCCGATGCCAGCGTGCCGTTGATCCAACGGATCATGACCGTCCTGCCTCACAGCGACGATCCAGTCCAATCCGCCGGACTTGAACAAATCGGTTTAGCAGTGGTCGATTTGCAATCCAAAATCAAAGGGTTAGTCAATCCAAGCGGCGACGAATCGGCGATCTTCGACGACAAACAGCAGTTCGATCGCAATGCGATCAAGCGTTTGGACAATCGATTGGCCAACACACGCAATGAAGTTTCACGAATCGAAGAATTTGCACGCTCGTTTCTTGCACATCACATGGACGTCGGCGTCCTGACCGACGCTGCTGCGTTGTTGCGTAGCGTCCAACCGATCGCTGACCCGCAGGCCAAGGTGCCGATTGAACTGTTCGAACGATACGTCAACGTCGCCATCGCTCGCATGAAAACAATCGATGCATTGATCGAAACTTATTCGGACCTTCTCACCGAATCTCATCGCAGTCATTTGCGACGATGGCACGAATTTTCGAGCACTTGGCAAATCCGACATCGCAACACCATCAATGACCCACCGGGGCGCGAGAACCTTCGCTCTTTGATGCAGCAATACGCCGACGAACTATCGTCGCATGTCACATCCAACTTGATCGACCAACAGCTCGAAGGCCGTTTAAAACATTTGCTCAGCGAGCTGAATTCACAGCGCCGCAAACCGCACGAGATCCTGCGTCAAGCAAACGATGATGGACGCGCCGCCAAGGCATTGCTGCAAAAACTTGAATCGATCGACGATGCCAACGAAGCCGCCACGACGAACCGTCAGTTGAAAGAGAAACAAGCCGCCTACGACGCGGCCATCTCGGATCTCATCGCACGACTCGAGCAAGAAGAATCGCTTCACCGGGCACGGCCGATCGTGGATCTAAGTTATGCTTCCGACACGAATCTGTTCTTACGCGCTGTCAAAAACGTTAGCGCCGAAGGATATCAAGACTATCACGAGGAACCGATTTCCGACGTCTACGAAAAGTTGTCCAAAGCATTTTCCGTGATCTTTGCAGCTCATCAAGTAACCACACTGCAGACCGAACTTGCGACGTTGCAATTGGCAGAAAACCGATTGGATCATTATGCCGACGCGAGATTGGAACATCCGATGTGGGTTGAACGCTTCATGCACGAAATGGAAAACGCGGTGCGTTCGCTACGTTCGGCCGGGGTTCCGTCGTCAGTCACCGATGCGATTGACCAATCTCGATACGGCGGTGCAATCCAACAAGCTGCCGAACAGATCCGTCCGCGTCGTTGGGAATCAAGCACCCTCGTCTCGGCATCCGCATTCTTACGAACCGCCGTGGCCAAACTCGACGCGGCGGTCCAGCCGCTGACGCCGCTGGTGGACGAAGCAAGGCAGGTGATTTTGAGTTACGTGCCCACGCTGGCGGAACAGGCTCGCCAAGCCGCAAAGAAAGCAGCCGAGGCGGAACAGCGCACCAAACAACGCGAGGACGCGTCATCGGAGACTGCAAAACAGCTTGACCAACAGCAACAAGCCGCCGAACAAGCCGCAACCGAAACGATGCAGCGGCTGGCCGACCGCGCGAACAACGTCGATTTGACCGATTCGGCTGAGCGTGAATTGGCTCGCGATGCCGACGCGGCGACGGCCCAAATCGCCGATGCGTTGAAACGCGCTCAGCAACAAATGGACGCCGCAACCACCACGTCTGCAGCAAAACCGCGTGAAGAGCGACTCGATGAAGCCGCCCAATCGCTCGAAGATTTAAAAGAAGCACTTGAGCAAACGGCGGAACACTTTGAGCGTGCGGATGCAGGCGAAGACGTTTCGGAGTCGCGAGATCAATTGCGAGAAGCGGAGCGTGAATTGCAGCAAGCCGCTGAACTGCAGCAACGTTTTGATCAAGCCGAAGCCTTGGCCAACGCCGCCAACCAATCCCCCGAAGCATTGATGCAGCAGCTCGAACGCGAATTGCAACGCAACGAATTGATGCAGGATGAATTGTCAGACATCGCCGCCAATGCGGCGGAAACGGCCGCGGCTTCGCTGAATCAAGCCGCCCAGGCGGAACGCGAAATCAACAAAAGCCTCGAGCGAAGCGATCCCGAAATTCAAGAACAAAAACAGCGAATGCGGCAACAGTTACAAGAGGTTGCAGAATCGATCAACACGGTTCGTGACGCGATGTTGCACCAAGCCGAACGCGCAGCCAACCTCGCACGCCAACCGCAGCTGAAAGACGACGTCGCCGAACTTCGTGACGACTTGCAGAAAGCGGCTCAAGCTGTGCAAAACAGCCGAAACGACGACGCGTTGATGTCCGAGATGAACCAAGCCGCAACGCAAGCCAAAGAAGCGATTGAATCGGCAAGCAAGGCGACCGAGCAGTTGAAGCAGCAAGCTGACGCCGCAGCGTCCGAGTCGGTCACCCCGCGCGAAAAAGAACGACAATCGCTGGAACAACAAGCCAGCCACTTGCAGCGAGAATCGCGGAACCGTCGTAGCCAGGATGCGGAAAACGAACGCAAACGATGGGACAATTTCGAAAGAGCCGCCGACAACCGGATCAGCCAAGCGAAGCGGGAAATTCAGAGCGCCGAACGGCAAAAAAGCGATTTGGAAAAGAAGCGGAAACAGAATTCCGACGAGACGTGGCGAGACCAAGAGATCGAGCGAGCTGAGGAACGCATTGCATTGGCCAAAGCGGCCGAAGCCGCGGCTCGTCAATCGAAACAGTTTGCTCAAGACAAGAAGAACGCTGCGGATAAAGCCCGCAAGGAAGCTCAGTCCGAAAGAACTGAATCGCTCGATAAAGCCAACCCCGCAGCACAGATGGCGGCGCAAATGGCAGCGAAAGCGAGTGCCGAGCTAGAGCAGGTCGAAAAGACACTGGATGAACTCGCCAAACAATCCGCGTCGACTCAGTCGCTACGTGCAGCACCCCCGGCGACCGAGCATGCGACCGCTAGTCAAGCGGCAATCACCGAGCAAACCGAAACCGCAGCGGAGTTTCTCGAACGGGCTGCGAGACATGAAGAACGTCTCGGAAAGGATCCGGTTGCCGAAAAATTGAGTGAAGCAGCCGAGTCAGTCCAACAAAATGCGGTGGCGAGTTCCAAGGCGGCCGAACAGTCACTTGCCGAGGCTCGCGCGGACCAATCCAAATCCGCGCAAGCGAACCAGCGGGTTGCCGAGGCAAGAGAGCAGATTCAAGCCGAAGCCGACCAATTGGCCAGCATGTTGGCCGAGGCGTTGCCGGAAGATCCCGCATCGCAAACCGCATCACCGGCCAGCTCATCACCGGCCAGCTCATCACCGGCCAGCTCATCGACGCCGCCATCGGCCTCGGAGTCTTCACCGTCCGCCCAGTCACCGTCAGCCCAGTCACCGTCGGCGCCGGCGCCCGCCGCCAATACGCCCGCTGGACGCGCCCGCCAACTTGCCCAAACGCTTGACGAATTGGACCAAGCGATGTCGGGTTCGACAGCCCAATCCGCCAGTGAATCGCAACCATCCAACGATCAACCTGGCGAGCAGGGTCAACCTGGTGAGCAAGGCCAATCCGGCGAGCAGGGGGAATCCGCTCAGGCCGCTGCACCAAGCCAGACCGGGCAACCGAACACGCCCGGGCAACAGGGCCAACCGGGGAAACCAGGGCAACCCCAAGGCCAAACCGCTGGCCAGGCTTCGCCGACGCTGGCGGCGGCAATGCAGCGACAGGCCCAGCAAATGGCGAAGCAACGTCAAGCCCAAGTCAACGCGGCGCAGCAGGGCAACCCGGCTGAGTCCCGTTCGCAATCGATGGCTCAATCGTCCAACAGCACGATGAGCACCTCGTCCTCCGACGGGATCGCCGACAGCGAGTCGATCGATGCCAAACAAGAAAACCGCAAGGGATCCCAGTGGGGCCAGCTTCGTGAACGAAGAACCGATGATGCCAAAGAGACCGAATCGAATTTGGGTGCCCCGGAATACCAGCAGCAAATCGAAGCTTATTTCCAAGCTGTTGCACGCCGAGCCGCCAAGCAGCAGTAACAGTGCCGCCGCCCCAATTGCGGCCGACCGACCTTAGGGTGCGGGGCAGTAGCGAGACAACCACTTTGGTTGCCGCGGACCCCACCGTTCACGAGTGAATCGAAACGATCCAATGAATTCCATCACAATCAATCGCCGAAGCGTTTTGCAAAAGTTCGTTGCCGCAGCCTGCTTGCCGCTCGCCACGGCCACCTTCGCCAAGCCGACGTTTGCGGATGACTCGCTACAAACGCTTTACGTTCCCGACGAAGTCGACCGTGCCGTCCGCAAGGCGGTCGAATACCTGGCGGGGACTCAGCGAGAAAGCGGTGCATTGGCTGATCGCAATCACCATGTCACAATGACATCGCTGGCGATCATGGCGATGGCGTCCATCGGAACTCAACCGGGAGACCAATCGGAATTGGGCCGAGTGATGCAGCGTGCCATCGATTTTGTTTTGACGCCCCGACATCAAGACGACAATGGGTACTTTGGCAAAAGCGATGGCTCGCGAATGTATGGCCACGGCATCATCACATTGATGCTGACCGAAGTGCTTGGAATGGGAGCGACGGTCGAGCAAAACGAACGAATTCATCAGGCGTTGGTGCCGGCGATCCAGTTGATTTTGGCCGCCCAAAAAGTACGCAAACCGGAATTGCATCAGGGCGGGTGGCGTTACGAACCCCGCAGCACCGATTCGGACCTGAGCGCGTCGGTTTGGCAATTGATGGCACTGCGTTCGGCCAAAAATGATGGCATGGAAGTCCCCGGTGAAGCCATCGATCAAGCGGTCCAGTACTTGAAAGCATCGTACACGTCGCCCCGAAAACCTCGCGGCAGCAACGTAGAGGTCAGCGGATTTAGCTATACCCCGGGGACGCACCAAGCCACATTTACCATGACCGCCGCCGGCTTATTGGCGATGCAGGTATGTGGACTCTATGATTCGCCGATGGTCGCGGGAGCCGCCGATTGGTTACTCGAAGATCCACCGCAACTGCATGAACGCTACTTCTATTACGGCATCTATTACTACTCGCAGGGCATGCATCAATTCGGAGGCAAACATGCTGAAACCGCCTCGAAATTGGTCTCCGACTTATTGCTAGGGGCTCAGCATCAAACCGGAGCCTGGCAACCCCAACGCGAAGAGCACAATTACGGTAGCGTCTACGCCACCTCGTTGGCGGTGCTCAGTTTGAGTGTGCGTTACCACTACCTGCCGATCTATCAGCGGTAACGTGATCGCGGCACGGGATTGTTTTGAATGAGCAAGCACGAAACACCACTGGATTGCCGCCGGATGCGGCAAGAAATCTGTATTGCATTCAAAAGCGGGTTCTGAGAACCTGTGCTTGGGGCGTGCAACGCAGCGTCCGACTAGCCCGATCTTTCTAGAGGATGGAGACTCTGACTGTGTATCGAAACATTTTCTTGGCTGCCGCGACATTTTTGGCCGTTGCTTCTGGTGTCAACGTCGATGCGGTGCACGCCGGCGATCCCACCACGGACGGAAAAAGTGTGCTCGAGCGATACACGCTGCGTTATTCGCTAGAAGCCGGCGAGAAGCTGCACTACGAAGTGACTCATGCGGCAAAAACCAAAACACGGATTCGTGGTGCCGAAGAAATTTCAACGGTTCACACCATCAGCCAACGTCACTGGGACGTTCTAGCCGTCGATCCCAATGGCGAAGTCACCATTGATCACGTCGTCGATTCGGTGGAAATGACTCAGCAACAAGGCGAACAAGAAGAAGTCCGCTGGGACAGCATGTCCAAGGAAGAGCCACCGGCGATCTTTGGCCGAGTGTCCGAACAGATTGGCAAAAAATTGACGACGTTGACGTTCGACCCGCGAGGCATCGAAGTCAAACGCGAAAACCACGGTGGCACCAAAGCATCGTTGGGAATGGGCACCTTGACGCTTCAATTGCCCGAGGAACCGCTTGCGATCGGCGACTCATGGTCGGTGCCACACGAGGTCAAAGCACGACTGGACAACGGCGAAGTCAAAGTCATCAAGATTCGAGAGCGATACACCCTGGATAAAGTCCAAACCGGCGTCGCCACACTTTCGTTACGCAGCGAACCGTTGACACCGATCACCGAAGAATCGGTGCGGGCCCAAGTCGTTCAGCAGCTTAGCAACGGCACGATCCGCTTTGACATTGATAACGGCCGCATGCTCAGCAAACAGCTGGATTGGGACGAAACCGTAGTCGGTTTTCAGGGCGCCAACAGCTTGATGGAATACCGCTCGCGAATGACCGAAAAACTGGTCGACGGCGTCGAGCGAACCGCGAAAAAGCCGTAATTACTCGGCTATGTGCACCGCTGCCCAATTGGTGCCTGCAAAGCATCTTAACTAAACGAGTTTGGCAATTTAAGCGTAGCGGAAGTCGTCAAGACTTTCGTTCCACCACCTATCGCTGCTCCGAAACTCTTGACGAGTTTCGCTACGAGATCCTTTCGCAGCGCTGGCCTGAACAGTAAATCAAACGTAGCGGAAGTCGTCAAGACTTTCGTTCCACCACCTGTCGCTGCTTCGAAACTCTTGACGAGTTTCGCTACGAGATCCTTTCGCAACGCCAGCCTGAACGGAAAATCAAACGTAGCGGAAGTCGTCAAGACTTTCGTTCTGCCACCTATCGCTGCTTCGAAACTCTTGACGAGTTTCGCTACGAGATCCTTTCGCAGCGCCCGCCTGAACGGCAAATCAAACGTAGCGGAAGTCGTCAAGACTTTCGTTCCACCACCTATCGCTGCTTCGAAACTCTTGACGAGTTTCGCTACGAGATCCTTTCGCAGCGCTGGCCTGAACGGTAAATCAAACGTAGCGGAAGTCGTCAAGACTTTCGTTCCGCCACCTATCGCTGCTTCGAAACTCTTGACGAGTTTCGCTACGAGATCCTTTCGCAGCGCCCGCCTGAACGGCAAATCAAACGTAGCGGAAGTCGTCAAGACTTTCGTTCCGCCACCTATCGCTGCTTCGAAACTCTTGACGAGTTTCGCTACGAGATCCTTTCGCAGCGCCAGCCTGAACGGCAAATCAAACGTAGCGGAAGTCGTCAAGAATTTCGTTCTGCCACCTATCGCTGCTTCGAAACTCTTGACGAGTTTCGCTACGAGATCCTTTCGCAACGCCAGCCTGAACGGCAAATCAAACGTAGCGGAAGTCGTCAAGACTTTCGTTCCACCATCTATCGCTGCTTCGAAACTCTTGGCGACTTTCGCTACGAGATCCTTTCGCAGCGTCAGCCTGAACGGCAATTCAAGCGTAGCGGAAGTCGTCAAGACTTTCGTTCTGCCACCTATCGCTGCTCCGAAACTCTTGACGAGTTTCGCTACGAGATCCTTTCGCAAACCCAGCCTGAACGGCAAATCAAGCGTAGCGGAAGTCGTCAAGACTTTCGTTCCACCATCTATCGCTGCTCCGAAACTCTTGGCGAGTTTCGCTACGAGATCCTTTCGCAGCGACCGCCTGAACGGTAAATCGAGCGTAGCGGAAGTCGTCAAGACTTTCGTTCCGCCACACCTATCGCTGCTCCGAAACTCTTGGCGAGTTTCGCTACGAGATCGTTCGCAGCGCTGCTCCGAAACTCTTGGCGAGTTTCGCTACGAGATCGTTCGCAGCGCTGGCCTGAACGGCAAATCAAGCGTAGCGGAAGTCGTCAAGACTTTCGTTCCGCCACCTATCGCTGCTTCGAAACTCTTGACGAGTTTCGCTACGAGATCGTTCGCAGCGCCGGCCTGAACGGCTTACTTCAATCGTACGCGACACACTTTGTCGTCGGCGGTGATGTACAGCGTCTTTTCGTCGTCGCTGAGCGTGCAATTGCTAACGCGGCCTTCGGTGATGATTCGACCGATCAATTTGCCGTCCGGCTGAATCACGTAGATCGCCCCTGGACCGCTGCCGTAAATTGTTCCGTCTTTGGCAACGTCCAATCCATCGGGAAGCCCCGGGTACTCAGCCATAAACCGTTTTGCATCCAACAAGACTTTGCCTTCGCCAAGGCTCTTGTCGTCGTTAATCGGAAACGCCATCCATACCGGAGCCGCAGGATCACTCTGAGCGACGTAAAGCGTTTTTTGATCCGGTGAGAGTCCGATCCCATTGGGACGAGCCAGCTGCTTGGTTAGCAGATTCAACTTGCCATCGGGATCCAGCCGATAGATCCCACAAAAATCGAGCTCGCGACGGGGATCCGATGCTCGTTCGGGAAGTCCATACGGTGGGTCGGTAAAGTACAGCACGCCGCCGTCACCGAACACCAAATCATTCGGGCTGTTCAAACGTCGACCTTCAAAACGATCGGCTAGCGTGATCTTGCCACCACCTCGCGTCAGCAAAGACACCCGGCGATCCCCGTGCTCGCAAGCGACCAGACGACCCTCGGAATCCAATGCCAATCCATTGCTGCCGGGTTCAAGCCCGTAGTAGCTAATCCCGGTATAGCCGCTTGGCTGCATGTACAATTCGATACCTCGCGACGCTGTCCAGCGGAAGATCGAGTTGCGTGGGATATCCGAGAACAACAAATACCCTTCGGCCGCATCGCTGACCCAAACCGGGCCCTCGCACCAAGTGAATCCGCTGGCCAATACCTCGATCTTCGTATCCTCGGAAATCCGAGCATCAAGAGCGGGATCGAGTCGCTCGATTCGCCCCAATGTGGTTGGCGTTTGAGCGCACGCGGTCGCCGCACATAGCATCAGCGGAGCGAGCAGGGTGGACAGAGCAACGAAAGAGAAATTTCGCATGATGAAGCGTAGGTCTATCGGTGGTGGCAAGCGGGTGGGATGCAGGCGAACAATCAGGGAGGGCGGCAAAAATCCGGACCGCTAATCGGGTGCGGAAACCGTGTGCAATTGTACTCAAAAAGTTTCTCGGTTGCCCTAAAACCCGGTATTTCTTGCTGGGAATCCCCTTCATGCGACCGGCCCGATCGTGTCGCGACGTTTAGGGGGGCCGCAACCGAAAATGCCGATCCTAACGATCACGCGAACACGGCGATCGCGATCTCACCAGGCAGATGACAAGTCCGATCGATGCCGCCCGCAGAACATCACCGACATGTAACGAAACGGTGGGCACTTTTCGCTACGATGGGAAGAGATTGAGGTGAGGACCGGTGAAACTCTCGGAGAGTTTCGCGATGATCGGCCCCCGTTTCGCAACCGAAAACCGAGACGTAGCCTTGACGATCTGGCCCATCCTTACGCTGGCGATCACCGCACTGTGCATACTGATTGGTCTCGGTTTCATCCGCACGTTCTACGTCGTTCAGTGGCTCTCGCCGACCGAGCACGCGGCCTCCAATCGACCTCGCATCGATGTGATTGTTCCGGCGCGTAATGAACAAGATGATATCGGTGACGCGATTCGCAGCATCCTGGCGCAACAGGACGTCGATGCTCAAATCACCGTGATCAATGATCATTCGACGGACCAAACCGGCGCGATCGCGGATTCGATTGCTGAAAACGATCCGCGAGTCCGTGTGCTTCACGATCCTCCGCTAGCAGACGGTTGGTTTGGCAAAGCCAACGCGATGCAACACGCGTATCGATCGACAAATCGGCACTACGTTGTTTTCGCAGATGCGGATGTGATCCATTCACCTCGCTGTTTCATCACCGCACTGCAGCACATGCAGGCAAAACCTTGCGACTTTCTCAGCTTGTTCCCCAACGTGCAACTGGTTTCATTCTGGGAAAATGCCATCGTGCCGCACCTGATGGTGTTCGGTCTTGTCACCTTTTTGAATTCGAAACTTGACGATCCCGATTCGCCTCATGCGGTAGCCGCGGGCGCATTTATGCTGACCCACCGCGACGTATTGGACACCATCGGCGGATTGTCGAGTGTTCGAAACGAAGCTCTCGATGACGTGATGTTGGCTCGAAATGTCAAAGCCCAAGGATTCAAGACGTGCATCGCGTTGGCGCCACAATTGCTGAGCGTCCGGCTCTTTAAAAACAACCGAGACGCATTTTGGGGATTCAGCAAAAACATCCTGGGCGCGGTTTCGCATATCGCGTTCGCATTCCCAGCGATGTTGGTGCCGATTGTCGTCTACTGGATCCCAATCACTGTGTTATTGATCGGTCTCTATCGGCACAACCCGATCTGGATCGCATCGGGGCTTAGTGCATACGTCGCGCAAGCTGCGATCCTGGTGTTGGCAAGTCGACTTGCTCAGATGCATCCGATCAAAGCACTCGCCTTTCCGTTGTCTGCGATCCCGATCGGCTGCTGTTTCGCGCGCGCGATCTATCACCATGTCGTTAGCGACGGGGTCGTGTGGCGAGGCCGTGTGATCCGTCGAGGCACCGAATGATCGATCCACGATCGTTCAATATCACTTGGGGAAACCCGGCAATTCAAACTTCTTTTCGGTGTTGGCGGTGTGTTCGCCGTAATGACGCTGCATTTGTTTCAGCAATGCACGCAGCGTCGGCCAACGGCTTCCAGGCGCCTTCGTATCAAGTTCCACTCCGTCAAGCAGGTAGGCGAAGCGGCGAGTGAAGTCGCTGACTCGTTGCATTTGCCGAGCCTCTTCGGCCCCATCCCAATCCGGATGTGCGAACTCATAATCCGGTGGCATTTGTTTGGGATTCAAGTCGAGCGTCGGAATCGCTGGATCGATTGCATGGTAGATCTGGGAAAAGAACAACAATTGACGTCCCATCATGTGCTCTGCATTCCAACGTGGCGTATGAGTTCCATTTTCGGGGCGAAAGTTCGTTTGTTCAACGGACAGCTTGGCAAAGACCTTTTGCGATTCGCGACAAGCTTGCTCCATCTTCGCAAACTCTTCGGCCAACGGTTGCGGCATGGTCCAAGCAGTATCACGTAGCAGCACGATCTGCGACTGCGTGGCTTTGTTGCCCGAGTGCGATACGGCAAACGTGTTGTGCGTTTGGCGAATGACCTTCGCTTTGAATTGCTCCGATTCAACCAGTGTTCTCACGGTTTCGTTCGCCGAATCGATTCCCAGCGGAATCACAAAACGCGGCCGCCATTGAGCCGCCCATTTTGCGATCGACTTATCGGTCGGCGTTGATCCGTCGCCGCTCGCCACCACAAGGACATCCACCCCATCAGGCACGTCGATGTCGCGGTCAGTCGTGCTGGGATGGACCACCACGACTACAATGCCGTCCACGGTGATGGTGACCACGCCGTTGCCCACCGACCGAACGCGAACTTGGTTCGCATCCTTGGTTGTGGCATCGGCAATTGGCAACCAAGAAGAATCCGAGGCGTTAGGCTCGCGAAACAATACATGATCCACGCGGTCGGACGTCGAGATCGTTTGATCCACGCCCCCCGGCAACTCCCCCACCGCCGCGTCCGGCGTCTTGATTGCCAACTGCAATCCCCAGTGAGTTTCCAGCGAAACCATGTCGCCGGACCATTTGCGAACCGCGACCGGATCGCCCTGGGCTGCTTCGCCGGATCGGCAACACATCAGAATCAGGAGGGCACAAATTAAATAACGCGGCATCACGATTTCTCTTACGGGTTTTTTAGGGGATGGTGAGTTCCGCTGGCCGTCCGCCTCGGAAACTCGCAGCTCAACGGGGCGGACCATTCGGCGAGATGAACATCCAATGTAAGTTGGGGCCCCCGTCTCGTCACGACCTGCGAGCCAATTGGATTTCATCGAACTTTTATGTTGGGTGACTCAGAAACTCAAATTGGAGTGTCTGAACGTTGGGGGGGACGCCAACGATGACCACTTCTTCTGACTCTGAAAATTCTTTCAAACCGATTAAAAACCCGGAATCGAACCATGCTCAAAATGCCGACCTTTTCTCTGCTCACTCTCGCTTTGACATTCACGCCGTGTTTCGCAGACGATCCACAGCCCAAAACGCTGCAACAAGAATTAAGCGACATCGCATCGACCACGGCAACACGGTTCAGCCCCGAGTTGGCAGCAAAATTTCGCGGCGGCGTTGCTGAGGTTAAGGCGAGCGGAATTGAAAAATCAGCCAAACAGGTCGGCGATGCCGCGGTCGATGGCAAGTTGACCGGATGGGACGGGAAATCGGTCCAATTGAGCGAACTGTGGAGCGAAGGCCCCGTGGTATTGATGTGGTACCGCGGCGGATGGTGCCCCTACTGCAACGCGCAGTTGCGGGCCATGCAGAAACAACTCTCCACGCTCGAGGGTGCCGGGGCGCGTCTGGTCATTTTGACCCCTGAACTGCCCGAGAAAGCAAAGCAGACGGCGGCGGCAAACAACTTGAACATGGTAGCGCTACACGACAAAGACAATCAGCTCGCCCGGCAATATGGAATTGTATTTTCGCTTCCGCAAACGATCGCGCCGATGTTCAAGGACAAATTGGCAGATTTCAATGGCAACAACGCCGCCGAGCTTCCTTTGTCCGCTACGTATGTGATCGACGCCAATGGCAAAATTACTTACGCCTACCTTAACGCAGACTACACAAAACGGCCCGAACCGGCTGATGTGATCGCCGCGGTGGAAAGCCTATAGGCTTCCCCAACCCATTTCGGGGCGAATTCTGGGTATCCTATGCGAGCTAGAGCACGTGTGCCGGATTGAATCCATGCGGACAAGACACCGTGCTGTTACCATGACACGCTCGCTCGCAACATTAGCCCAATGAATCTAGTAAACGCCCCTTCGACGCGTCGTGCTTTTGTCCTCAATGGAACGTTGGTCTTGGCCGCCACGTCCGCAGCGTCATTGCCGCTGTATGCGGCCAGCGCGGAGGATGATTTGTATGTCGGCTTGGTCACCGACCTTCACTACGCGGATAAACCTGCGGGCGGCAGTCGTCACTACCGCGAAACGTTGAGGAAACTCGAAGAAGCGGCATTGCAATTCGAACGTCAGCAACCTGCGTTCGTAGTCGAGCTAGGCGATCTGATCGATGCCGCAGATTCCGTCGACACCGAAAAGAAGTATCTACGTGCGATCAACCAACCATTCTCAGCAATCTGTGATTCGCGTCACTACGTGTTGGGAAATCACTGTGTCGACACGCTGAAAAAAGAAGAGTTCTTGGAGGGCGTCGGCCAAGAAAAATCATACTATTCGTTTGATCATGGTGACTACCATTTTGTCATCCTTGATTCCTGTTTTCGCAGCGATGGCGTCGCGTATGAACGCAAGAATTTTAAGTGGACCGACGCCAATATTCCGGCGGCCGAATTAGAGTGGCTCGCAGCCGATCTGGCGGCAACCAAGAAACATGTCGTCGTGTTCGCACACCAGCGACTCGACGTCAACAATCATCATGGCGTGCGAAATAACGCCCAGGTTCGTAAGGTGCTCGAGACGAGCGGGAATGTCAAAGCAGTATTCCAAGGCCATAGCCACCAAAATGACCTGAACGAGATCAACGGAATCCACTACTGCACGTTGGTGGCGATGGTCGAAGGATCCGGCGCCGAGAACAACGGATACTCGCTACTCCGCTTGGCGACCGATGGAACCATCCGGTTAACCGGATTTCGAAACCAGCTGGACCGTGACTTTCGCTAAGCGAAGTGAACCTCCATTCTTCGTTCGTCCCCCGAACTTGATCGTCCACCCAATTCACAGCCACGCTTTGCCGTAATAAGTATGCCGCTATAAGACGGATACGAATTCGACGCGTAAGAAACCACGCACGGCAAGTCGAATAAGGCGTTCGATCGATACTTCGCTTAGCACGACTTGCGATGCAAGCAGCAATCGGCCATTTTCCAATTGAATTGGGTCAGCCAGCACCATTCCGGGTTGCAATTGCGACAGCGACAGATGTCTCGGTCCCGTCTGAGGTTCCGGCAATGAAGCTGCTGCAGCCTCGTCAGCCAACGACTTCGTCGGTGGTTGCTTCTTGCTCGCCGCGATCGCTTGCACGGCCGTTTGCTGCATCGCCAACTGCATTGCCACCACCTTTGACAATTTGATGTGCGTCTTTGTATACGACTCGATCGACTTGCTGCTAAAAAACAAGAACCCGAGAGGCTTGTTTTTCGCGATCACAGGGCACGTCAGCGACGACTGCATTCCCTCTCGAATCATCAACCGTGTCGATCGAGAATTTGGACGTCGTTCTAAATAGTCATTCAAATTGTTCAGCACTCGCGGTTGCTGCATTTTCAGCACCACCGACAACGATGAATCGGCAATCGCGGCTGCGTAACCAAGTCGCAGATGCGTAGGTTCGTTCGAGCGGAGCCATCGCGATGTGGCATATTCCGCAATCTCGTCGATTTCGGCATATCCAATTCGATCGTACGGGATCAGCCCCTGAAAGGATTCAAACACGAAATTAAGCGATTCATCCAGCGTCGCACCGTTAACGATTCTGCTGGAGAGTCCGAATACACAATCAAGTGTCGATGTTTCGACAACGCTAATTCCCATTTCTAGCATCCTCGTTTAGTTAGCAGCTCGGGAGTAAGCCGCAGCGTAGTCCACGTAACATGGTGCCCTTAAAAGTTACGTCGCAATTAGACACCCCCCCGTGGGAATCGTTAAATTTCCGCGAACTGTTTCCAGCAGAACCGTGATCACGCTCGGTTTGGGTTGGTCGCGGGCGGCACCGTTCACGTCGCCGCGATGGATCGGGTACGATGGCGTCAAATGTCGCTCGAAAACACGGCGAAAACGCAGCGAAAACGGCGACGGATGACGTTCAAAAAATGAGCTGGATCCAACCTGGCTTTAAAAGTTCTGCAGAAGCTGTTACACGCTTACCCAAAGGAGCCCCTGAGATGAACAAAGAAGCATCCAGTGATCACCCTATTCATGAATTGATCCGCAAACGATGGAGCCCGTATGGATTCGACGAACGCTCGGTTTCCAAACAGGACATTGACGCGTTAATGGAGGCGGCGCGTTGGGCTCCGTCCTCGTACAACGAACAACCCTGGTCCTTTATCGTGGCGACACGCGACGATGGCGAGCGGTTCGATCAACTGCTGTCTTGCTTGGTCGACGCCAACCAAGCCTGGGCCAAGGCGGCCCCGGTACTGGTATTGTGTTGCACCCGTTTGAAGTTCTCGCGAAACGGTAAACCCAACGCAGCGGCAACCCACGATTTAGGACTCGCCGCTGGCAATATTTGCTTTGAAGCGACCGCCCGCGGATTATCCGTCCACCAAATGATCGGCATCCACTCAGACAAAGCACGTGAAGTGTTCGAGGTTCCCGAGGATATCCAACCGTTGACCGCGATGGCGATCGGATACGCGGCCGATCCCGAGTCGCTTCCAGAGGAGTTGAAGCAGCGAGACCAGGCAACACGACAGCGAAAACCGCTCTCGGAATTTGTCTTTTCAGGCAAATGGGGCCATCCGGCCAACTAGACAACATGGCCGCAACTAGGGCGACGTTGTCTTGAGTTCTAAGGACACTTTCTTGATATCCCGTTGGATGAGCGACGCCTCACGGGCGTCGACGGCAGGAACGATCCCCAATGTGTTCCCAAACCACGCCTTCGCCCGTACCGTCGCCGCGAAAGTGTAGGATCGGATTGACCTGTTTTCGGTTCAAACACTTGATCGTATCGCTTAACCGGCGTTTGGAATCCTGTTCCGCATGAGGCGGCAACGGATCGTCGATCCGTGCGGGCCAGTGCTCTTCCTGGAACGCACTCAGAATCGCTTCTTGGTTGTGGGCAGTCCACCTAAATTCTTTGACCGCTACCCCATTGAATCGCAACTGCCGCCGCTGGGGATCCCACTGCGGAAGCAGAATTGTTTTTGCCATTGGCTCGTTCGTCGCAGCGGTCGGCGGCGGTGCGACATCGCCTCCTTGCTCGGCCTCTGCCGGTGTGATCCGGTTGCCGTTTACTGCACTGGTTACCACACCATGGTGGATCGCACCATGATTGATCGAGACCGCGCAATAACTTCGGGCAAATTCAATCCCCAATTTTGTCAGCACAAAGCAGGTGCGATCGGGAAACGTTAAATCGCCCGTGGGCCGGAACGCGCGACCGTCATCGCGCTCGAGTGTCACTTCGCGTTGATGTTCGACGTAGTGGCACCGCACCAGCCAGCGAAAGTCATTGAAGGTCAGCCCGTAGGATGTTAAACGATCCAGTTCAACTGCGAATTCCCAGTAATCGCCGCTCGTCTGCTCGGCATACTCAACCGCTTCGAGCAAAGATGTCAGACCTGGACGAAATCGCTCAGGCAGTGACACGTCGCGAGAATGATGATTAGTGAACACGATGCCAACTCCAACGTAGTCCCCTGATTCTTTCCCGTCGGAAGGCTGGCGATTCACACCGCTGCAAGCGAAGCCCCCCGAACAGAACGAGCCTAACACCCCTCCAGTGCGCCGACAACAGTCTATTGTTCCAGATTTCGGGTTTCGCCATCATGTGCAACGACAAGTAACGGAAACCGTAGAGCGTTTGGCTGCGACAGCGATTTGGAAACAACGACGACAAAAGCCTGCGAAAACGACTTCGCGTTTGGTAAGTGCAGCAATGCCAAACGGGTTCCGACGCCAACTCATGCGCAAGAAATGCGCAACTCCGGTGTGTTGCACCTGTAACACTCATCATTCGTCCACCTGTACACTTTTCAGGCGGCAGCAACCGAGCACCTTACGTTCCGGATTCCTGCAGCCCCAGCGCAATGGAACTGGTCAACGGCCTGTTGTTTTTGTGAGCCGCGACGCGTCAGCGGCCGGGTACCATACGCTACCAAGTGCCTTACGGCCATTGTCATCGACTTTCGCACCAAACGTGTGGTGTTTGTAGCGTTGCGTTTTTCGTGAGCCGCTCGCAACTCCCTACCTCGCCCCTCAAACCTGCACGCCCCAAACGCGCCATGCAATGCCGCCGACGCGAATCCGTCGCTTAGAAATGCAGAGGCAATCTGGAGCGGATTTTCATGGGCTTAGTTTGAATTAAGCTGCCGAAATACTGCCAGAGTAGCCCTCTGCCCCACTTGCGTGATTGCGTTGGTGTGTCGGGTTGCTAAAGTGAGACTCCCTACCGCAGACCCGATATCCGAGTCTGACCATGCCTCTTGATCGACCGAGAGGCATTTCTATCCCCTCCCATTTCACTGGAATTCGCTTATGTACGCCGTTTTGTCTCGTTTCATGCTTTTCCTGACTGTGCTTTCGACGCTCTCATTCGGCACAAACGCGATGGCCGAAGACGCCGCCTGGACATCTCTGTTTGACGGAAAAACGCTCGACGGATGGCAGAAGGTTGGCAAGGAGAACAGTGTTTGGGAAGTCAAAGACGGCGCCATCCAAGGGTCCGGTTCGCAATCGATGCTGGTCACCACCACTGGCCCTTACAAAAACTTTCGCTACCGCGCCGAAGTCAAAATCAACGATGGCGGAAACTCGGGAATGTATTTCCGCACCACCGAGAAACCAGGATTTTCGGATGGCTACGAAGCTCAAATCGACAGCACTCATACCGACCCGATTCGTACTGGATCACTCTATGGAATGTGCCATGTCTACAAGCAACACGTCAAACCCGACACCTGGTTTACCTACGAAATCGAAGTGCGTGACGACGTATGGCGCGGTCGCGAAATGACGCGGATCAAAATTACGGTCGATGGAAACGAATTGTACGAATACCTCGACTTTGACAAGACGTTCAAAGAAGGTCACTTCGCGTTTCAACAACACGATCCCGGAAGCAAAGTCAGTATCCGTAAGGTCGAAGTGCAACCGTTGCCATAACCGCATTACTGGCGTGCAAACCAACGAGCGGCCGCGAAGCCATCGCGACCGCTCAATGGGTTGTCTTGGAAACAGTCCAGAGTATCACTCCGCAAATCGGATTGCCGCCGCACCGCCTGGTGGGCCCGGGCAACAAAATCCGAACTTGAAACAGCGTAAACTTTAACGTCTTCCTACCAATGGCCATGCGAATGTCGACTCTACGATCTTGGTTGCTTCTGTTGTTGGTTTCGCTCGCACCGTTCGCGGTGGCGGACGAGCCTGTCAAGCTACGGGTCCTCAGCTACAACATTCACCATGGCGAAGGAATCGACGGACAATTGGATTTGCAGCGGATTGCGGCGGTGATTAACTCGGTAAAACCCGACCTGGTTGCGCTGCAAGAAGTCGACCAGAACGTTGGCCGGTCGCAGTCGGTGGACCAGCCTGCCGAGTTGGCTCGACTGACCGACATGAACGTGGTATTTGGAGCCAACATTCCGCTGCAAGGAGGCCATTACGGGAACGCGATATTATCACGTTATCCGGTCCGCGCGCACACCAATCGCATGCTTCCCAATCTTGCCGACGGCGAACAACGCGGCTACATCGAAGCGACGATTCAAATCCCTGGCGTTGCCGAACCGCTGCTGCTGATGGCAACTCATCTGGATCATCGCCGCGATGAACGCGAGCGACTTGAATCCGCCGATGCAATCAACGCGAGCGTAAAGAAAGCGAAGCAACCGATTGCATTATTGGCGGGTGATATGAATGCGACCCCAGACAGCGAAACCATGAAACGGCTTGGTGCCATGTGGACATCGGTGACCGACGCCCCGATACCAACGATCCCGGTGACCGAGCCCAAGCGGCAAATCGACTTCATCCTCTATCGCCCTCAAAATCGCTGGAATGTCGTCGAAGTCAACGTACTCGACGAAGCAGTCGCTTCGGATCACCGAGCGATCTTTGCCGTGCTCCAGCTGCAGCCAATGCATACCCCTTAGCGATTTCGCGACGCCATCACCGCTGTTGAGTCCGCCGCCCTGGGCGAACGCGGTGAAGCAGTTAAAGTCGGCAGTTTCACCTCGTCATGGGGACCGTCGCCGCGCATTCACATTTTGAAGTTGCGCTATCGTCGATTTTCCCGGGGAATCACAACCCGACGCGTCAGTTTTGAAGTTGCGCGTTTTTCGTTCTTCGGGCCAAAGGCCCGGCCATTTGCTAGCCGCCCTCATTAGGTCCCAACAAACGGCCGGACCGTTGGCCCTACAATTCATTGGTTTTCTTGGTCCCAGCCCGTTGGGCTGGGCTGGGTAAACGTCCGGGGCTTTGCCCCTAAATAAAAACACGCAACTTCAAAACAAACACGAGGCCCCCTTTCTGGCGCAAGCTGCCACTAAGAAATGCGTCACGACGGGGCTTTGGCCTCAGGTGCAGTTGGCAGAATTGTCGCTTTCGATAGCCACAGTCGATGCGTTCACGCCCCACCGTATTCGACATTGCCGCCCCCCCATCCAGCGTCTTGCGACTCGCCTCTCGTGCAGACCAGCGATCGCAAAAGTCTATACAGTGTCCCCAGCAAAGAGGCGAGGCCTGTCCCCCCGGCAGGGATTCGCATTGGAGAAAGTAGGCGGCACCCCCGCAAATTCTCATTTACGGTTGCCTTGTTTGTCGTTAGACTGGCTTTAACGGAGCGACGCCCCTTCTTTAGGGGTGTCCCCTTTTCCCGCCTTTATCCCCCCTCCCTTTCCTTTTTAGGAGAATTGCGTTGCACGCTAGACTTCAGCGGCGAAATGCCGCATTTACTCTGGTTGAGCTGCTCGTTGTGATTGCCATCATTGGCGTATTGGTTGGCCTTTTGCTGCCCGCCGTTCAAGCCGCTCGGGAAGCAGCCCGTCGTATGAGCTGCAGTAACAACTTCAAGCAAATCGGCTTGGGGATCCACAACTATCACTCTGCCTACAACCAGTTACCAGTGTTAGGCACTGGGACTTATGTTGTGGGCGGACGTGACCTGTGGGATCAACCCTCGCCCACAACCCCCTCGGCAACGGGCTGCTCAAACCACCGACTGTCGATGCTGGTCGGCATTGTGCCGTTCATTGAACAACAAGCCTTGTGGGAGCAGATCAGCAATCCGCTCGCGATCAATTCGAACGGAACTCCAAAATCGCCACCATGGCAAGCAATGGGACCGCGTCCCGATGAGCGAAACTACCTGCCCTACGTGACCGAATTGGCGACGCTTCGCTGTCCGAGTGACCCCGGAACGGGATTGCCATCGTTGGGACGCACCAACTATGTGGCGTGCACCGGAGATTCGTCGTATCGATCGCGTGATCCGTATTTGAATGTCAACGAGCAATCCGAGGATTCGAGTGTAACCCTTCCCTACACACCTAGCACGGGTTCGGCACAACATTCCAACGCGGCCCACCGCGGGATTTTCGTTCTTACCAAGAACATGAAATTCCGTGACACGCTGGACGGGTTGGCTAACACCATCATGTGCGGCGAAATTGCAACCGATCTAGGCGACAAAGATGCTCGCACCTCGTTGCCAACCAGCGGTGGCGTCGGGGTGACGGGGGAACGTAAGGATTGCCATCTAAATCCATCGTTCATGAAGGCATCGCTTGATCCAGAGCGTCCACAGTTTTGGATCGCCAGCATCGGTGTCAATTCCAACTGGGGACGTGGATACCATTGGTACGACGCCATGCCGGTCTACGGACAAATGCACACCATTTTGCCACCCAACTCGGCGGTCTGTACCGACGCCGGCCCCGGAGCGGGTCACGGCGATTTGGTCGCCACCGCTTCGAGTCGCCACCAAGGCGGTGCTCACGTTTTGATGGGTGACGGAGCGGTCAAGTTCATCACCGATTCGATCGAAGCAGGGAATTCACAGAACCCCGTTGTTTATCTTGGCGGTAGCGCTGCAACCAAGAACCAAACGGGTGCTCAAAGTCCGTTCGGACTCTGGGGTGCACTGGGCACACGCGCTTCGAAGGAAGTGATCAGCAGCGAATTCTAAAATGCGGTCGTGCTGCAGACTTGAAAATTGATTCGCACTCTGCGTGCGAATCGTCGCAAAAAAAACAACCTCGGGCTTTTTCAAGCTCCGAGGTTGTTTCGTTGTAATCGTTCAAGGTTCGATAGGGTTACTTTTCGACTCCCTCGTAACCGTTCAACATCTTCTCGTTCTCAGCGGCCTGCGCGTCATACGCGTCAATCGCTGCTTGATCTGCATCTTCTAAGATGTTGGTGGAATCCGACGACGAGCATCCGGTGATTGCGAGTGCTGCAACGAGAATCGCAAATGAAAAAATTCGACTCATCATAAACCTTTAGGTGGGAAAGAAATGGGGGGCCAGCCATACATTTTGGCTTCTCTCTGATTTTACTTCATGTTCATTCTTTTGACGAGCTGAGTTGTTATTGTTTTCTTGTTGCAACTCCATGCACGCGTCGACAATGACCGCGATCGTCAATCGATCGTTCGTTGAAAATTTACGGTAATCGTAGCGTGATCTTCCAGACGACGACAGTGAGCTCACGTCGCGAGGAACATGCGACCGACTGGCATCGTTTCCGTTTTTGGCAATGCAATCGCGGTCGAGCTGTGCGATCAAGCGATCGTCTCACGCGTTGCTACTGATCACCAATCGCGAGGGAGAATTGGGCACGTCCACCATTTGGTTATTGCTGAACCCAGCCGCCGTAAGCATTTGCTTGTATTCAGCAAACGTGTAGGCATCACCTTGATCGGTACTCATTAGCATCGTCAGCGCGAACGTTGCGGCGGTCGGCGGAGAAACGCGATCTTCGTTCGGGATGAAATCGAGCAAGATGACAGCCCCCTGCGGCTTCAGTGCGAACCGCACTTTTTTGAGCAGGGTGTTGCAGGTATCGACGCCAAAGTGGTGCAAGAAATTGGTCAGCAAGATGAAGTCATAGTCGCTTCCGAAATCAACAGACATCGCATCGCCGGGCAGCAGCGTGTATCGATCCTGGACGCCGGCAATGTCGGCATTTTGCTCGGCGACCGCTAGAACTCGTTGATAGTCTTGAGCGACAATTTCGGCGTCCGGCATTTGTTCGGCGATCGTGATCCCGAACATCCCATGCCCCGCAGCGACATCCAACACCCGCAAGCGGCTGCCGGCGTGTTTCTCGGCGACGAGATTCGCGATGAAGTCTGCGGCGGGCTTCATCATTGGCGCCATCGTCTTGGCGAATTCGACCCACAGCGAAAAATCGACGTGGGTGCTGCCACCGCCGGGCAGCAAGGTGCCGCCGTGACGAACCGCTCCCGTGACGTCGCGGTAGGTATCCATGATCTCATCCGCGGCCACAAACCCAGCGACGCTGCCCATGTAATGGGGCGAGTTCTGATCCAAGAACACCGCGGCGGTGGGTGTCAATGAATACGCCGCGTGGGCTTTCTCGAGAAAACCAATCACCGTCAAATAGTCACACAGAATCCGCATTCCTCGCACGCTGGTGCCGCACGCCGTTGCGAGCGAGTTTGCATCTAGCGGTCCTGCACCAAGCGCCGTGAACACTTTCAATTCGATGGCTGCCTTGAGGGCTCCCGTTCGCTGAAACGCGTTCAATGTCTCAAAGATGATGACGGGATTGGGTTCGTTCATCGCGACTCCAAAAAGATCAAATGAGCACGCAGACTATTGCTGTTGTTGCAGCTCGCTTTGACGCTTCAAGATTGCCGTCTGCAACTCGCCCATGTTCGCTTGGACGCGTTGCATGCCAATTTGGGCGCCGGCGGCCGACAGCGTCGGCAACTTCTCGATCGCCTTTTTGCCTACAGGTGTGTTGTAGAAATCGGTCAGTGCTTTGATCTCGGGTTCGGTGAATTCCGTTTTGTAAAGCTTGATCAAATCGGGTTTGAGCGATTCGAACGAAAGATGTTTGTGCAGAAACGCTTTCATGACATCTTGGAATGCAGCCATCTGCGGTTGCTGTTGAATTTGCATCTGCAGCATCTGATCCACCGTCTGCTGCGTGGTCTCTTTCATATTCATACTGTCCAGCAGTGCTTCGACTGCGAGCGTATGAGAATCTTTTTCAACTTCCGCTTCGGCTGCAGCTTCAGCGGCGGGCGCTTCGGCGGCAGCGTCCGAAGGGTCTTGAGCGTGAACCCCTTCGGAAGCGAAGACCAGGGCAACGCCCAACGCGGAGGTGAGGCAGAAACGGACGGCGGGACGCAAGCAGACTTTCATCGTTGGCTCTTGATTACATTGCAAGGTAGATACAGACGATGAAGACCATCGTCTTTGTACCGGCAATTGTATACCAAAAACCGCTTTGATAGTCCCCCAGAGCTAGTTTGCGTTGAACTGGGTACCCGGAGGCACTAAACCGTAGATTCCGTCGGTAAAGACTTGTTGAACCCAGTTGTCAAAGCGGACAATGGGTCGAGCGGGAATGATGATCACGTCGCCGTCGCGAACCCAGATTTCGTCGGCCGGAGTTGGACGTTTGCCATAGATCGCCCCCTGCAGATCCAGCATGGTGGAAATCATACGCCAATCCTCGGCCCTGCGGAAAATCACGACCTGTCGCAAATTCCCACTGGGCAAATGACCACCTGCAGCAGCGATCGCCCCGAGCACGGTGGTTGGACCATCCAATAGGATTCGGTTCGGATTGCCCACCTCGCCCATCACATGAACAAAATGGGGAGCTTGAGCCGCCAAAATCGGTTCGACATCGAGCCCGACGACAATTTCGCGATAGCGTAGATTGATTTCCTTCTTCAATTCGTTCATCGAGAAGCCTTGCACACAGACTTCGCCGATCCCCGGCAGACGAATTTTCCCGTCGGGCATGACCGTCACCGTCACCGATTGCTCGTTGAACCCGCTTTGTCCACCCACGGCGTTGCGAATGTCTTCGGCCAACGTATTGGTGCGAACGGGCGTCACGTCGATCGCAGGTTTCGGATAGTATTTCATGTACTGATCATTGAGCAGTTCACGAAGCTGGTCGATCGTCATGCCGGCAGCACGAATTTGCCCGAGCAGACGCACAGTGATGGTGCCGTCGGGTTGGATGACCAAGCCGTTTTCGAGTGTTCCACGATTCAGTTCCACGTCGGCGAGCGATTCGATCAAGATGGAATCGCCCGGCGTCAAGCGGTACATCCCCGAGGATTGTGAGCGAGTGATCAAGTAAAAGGTTTGCAGTTGGTCACCGGGTCGCAGTCGATATTCACCAAGATGCGACAAACGCGATGGACCGGCATATTCACCAGGGCCGTAGGCGTCAAAGTTCAAGCGGCGTGAATCTGCCCACCGCTGTTCCATCCCACAGCCATCGCGGCAATCGACACCGATCATGCACTTTTGACATTCACCGCGACATGGATAGCCCCCGGGAACGTTCCGGCATCCGCAATCGCTCTGCCGAGGCGATATCTCGTTTGCCAATCGATTCTGTTCGCGTGTCGAATCGACATTCGCAGGCGACACCGTTGAGTCAAGTTGTTGCCCGTGCAGCGTTGCGGAAAACACCAACACCGTCATGGCAACGAATCCGTAAACCATCGCAATCCGAGCGTTTCGATGTCGTGTGGATTCGAACATGCAAAGGGTCCGCGAGTGAACAGGCGACATCGGTAGACGTGACATGGATGATTGGCCGCGTGATGAATGGCAACGTGATGATCGACGAAGGGATGATGGATTGTGATTCA
This sequence comes from Novipirellula caenicola, assembly GCF_039545035.1. Lineage (NCBI taxonomy): Bacteria > Pseudomonadati > Planctomycetota > Planctomycetia > Pirellulales > Pirellulaceae > Novipirellula > Novipirellula caenicola. The sequence goes on along the minus strand of NZ_BAABRO010000014.1, from coordinate 23,585 downwards.
TGATGGCGACTACCACAAATTGCGAACCGAGTTCCAAGTGCGATGCAGCGCCGACGGCGCGGGGTCGGCAACGCTTTGGACGTCATTGACCGACGGAACCAAAGGTGATGCGGGAGCCGACATTTCGGTATACACCGTATTCGGTCGGTCACCCCGAGCGGGCGTGTTGGCTACACGATTTTGTTTTGCCGACGCAGGGATCATCGAGACTTCCGCTGCGGCCCTCGGCGAAGCAGCAGGCGACTGCATCACGGGACTTGAAACGGCGGCGAATTCCGCTGGTGTCAACTGAATGACCTCGGGGATACGAATTCCCTTTGGATATTCGGTGCTGGGATAGTTCGCCGCATGTAATTCCACTTGGACTTCTTGAGCCTGCTGGTATTGGCCGAGCTGTTGCAACACGCGGGCGAGGGCCGACTGAGTTGCCGGATCGTTCTGCAGCGATACCGAATGCTCGAGCACGCGTTTGGCTTCGGTCAACATGCCAACGCGAGCCAATTGCATTCCAAGATTTGAAGCCAACGTTGCATTGTGCGGTTGGCCCTGCAACGCGGCGCGGCGCAAACACAGCGACGTGCTGCTGGGTAACGTTCGCTCGTCTCCGCGGGTCAGATAAATGGCGGCCAACAAATCCATTGCTTCGGCCGCTTGAATGCTTTCGCCCGCCAATGTCGCAAGCGTTTGCCGTGCGTCATCCAAGTAGGCTTCGATCGCTTGGGTCGCCGTCACCCCGTCTAAATCGACGTGGCGAAGTACTATGGTGCGGTGCGATCGGACGATGGTTTCCATGTCGATCTGGTTCGACGACGTTGATTGGTCGGCGAAATCACGCACCTCGGTCAATGCGGTACGAGCACGTTGAAGTTCGCGGAGTGGATCTCGTGAATCAGCATCGCTATTAGCCGCTTCACGCGTCGCGATCTGAATTGCTTCGACCGCATGAGTCAACGCGGCCCACGTGGATGTCTCGGCCGACAGCCAAGCTTTGACGCGATATTCGTGAAACGCTTGATCGAGCAATTGTCGGCATTGCAATTGTGATTCCATTGACGTGGTGTACGGCAACGGCGCCGACACTTTCTTGCGACGGCTGACCGGAATTGGCAACAGTGGTGGCTCGGAATTGGAAACCTGGGTCACATTCCGATCGTCCAATGGATGCGTCGAAAATTTTGCTGGGATCGCTCGTTGCGAATCATTCGTAGATTCCACTGCGGCGACGGAGGTTCGATTGAACACGAACGACGCCGGTTTTCGAGTCACTGCGGCGGGTTCGCTAGACATCATCACTGCGGCGTCAACATCGAGTGCATGACTACAGTCGAGTGCATGACTACAGTCGAGTGCGTTATCGTCATCGGCTGCAACGTTGACAACGGATTCGGTGTGATTTGTCACCGGGCAATGTGGTACGTCTACGGCGCGTTTGTCGTCGGTCGGTGCTGCAGCGCGTGCCGCCGCGGCGACGTGATCGACCGTTGCATCGGCGGGCTCTTGTCCACGACTTTGGACTTCCGACGGCAACTGTGGCTTGGCATTCCGGATCGTCAGCGACACGTCGGCAATCACCAGTGCGGACAAAACGCAGCCCAAACCGAGCACCACGACTCTCGTCGAGTCGGATCGATTGCGATTGGGGCGGAGCCGGAAAGAAAAGTGGGTCACGTGCATATCGATTGAACCGTCTTAGTGTCGAAGTGGGCCAACGAGGAAGGCGTTGGCACGCTTTTTCGTAGCGATCAGCGGATTCGCTACGATGAGACTTCGAGGATTAGATCGGATAACCGCTACATCAGGAGCCTGTGAAAGTCGGATTCCGGTCTAGCAACAGACCGATCCGACAAGCACATCCGGCATAATCGATAGAGTTTGACAGGCGGCGACTGCAAAATGCCGGCAGCCGCTACGAGATGGCAGCAAAAGTGCGTCATCTCGAATAGCGGCGCGAAAGACGCCAATTGCTAGCGTGCGAAGCATCAAGCTCGAAAGCTTAATGGGGTGCCTGTGACGGATCGATTTTCTTGTTTTCCCAAAAGATGCCGTTGGCTCGCTGTTGCAAGATGCGTTGCGAACTTCCTTTGGCGAGCGCTCGTTCCTGTTTGGGCAACCAGCGGCGCAATCGATCGATGACGTCGGCATAGGGAGCCCGATCTTTACCGGGAGCGATCAGATTATCGAATTCGTTCGGGTCGCTCTCGTGATCGTAAAGTTCTTCGCCTCCATCGAGATAACGGATGTAACGCCATCGGGTATCGCAAACACTGTGGTTGCCTTTGTTGTGCGAGCTAACCGCCGGGCGTTCACGCGGGGTGCTCGGATCGACGAGCTGCGGTTTCAAACTGATGCCCTCGACGTCCTCTGGTTCCGGCAACCCTGCAAGTGCTGCGAGCGTCGGATACAAGTCCAGCAATTCGGCGGGTTGGTCACACTGGACGTCCGCCGGGATGCCCGGGCCAGCGAACAACAGTGGCACCCGTGTTGACCTCGCCCACAGCGAATTTTTTCCCGAGATCGCCTTTTCGCCCAAATGGTAACCATGGTCGCTCCAGAGCACGACGATCGTGTTGTCCGCGTAAGGCGACTTTTCCAGAGCATCGAGAATGCGTCCGACTTGGCTGTCGACAAAACTAATCGACGCCAGATAGGCGCGAACCAATGGACGCAATTGGTCGTTTGCTTCAAGCCAATCCGTACGCGGTTCGGGAAGTTCCCAGTGAAGGTACCATGACGACCGCGGTGTATCGCTGCGATCACCCGCCGGCATCGGAGGCATCGTCAGCGTGTCTTCGGGATACAGATCGAACCATTTTTGGGTCGCATAACAAGGAACGTGCGGCAAAAAGAATCCCGCCGCCAAAAAGAACGGCTTTTCATCCTGCATCGACTCGATCTCATTCACCGCCCACGACGCGACGTGCCAATCTCCTTTGTCTTCATCACGATGCGGGAACGTTCCCCAGTCCATCAACTTATGGTTGCCATTGGGTGTCGGCGGAATCAATTTCTGTGGGGGTTTGACGCCAATCGACGAAGCGGGCCCCCAAACATCACATTCCTGCGGATGGGATTGATTGCGGCCGTACACGTTGTGGTAGATCTTGCCACCAATGAAGGTTTGATAGCCGTGGTTGTGAAAATGTTGCAGCAGCGTCGTTCGCGACTTGAATTTGGGAAGGTCGCGGAACCAAGGCGTTAGCCCATAGATACCGGTCGATGTTGGTCGTAACCCGGTCATGATCGACGTGCGGCTAGGGTTACACAGCGGTGCTTGGCAGTGAGCATTACTGAACGTGACCCCACGCTTGGCCAACCGAGCCATCGCAGGCGTCTTGACGTCAGGGTGGCCTGCCAGCGGTTCCACCCAGTCGTTCAAATCGTCAATCGCGATCATCACCACATTCGGACGCGAAGAATCGGATTCGGCGGCCGCAGCAGGCGAAACGCCCAAAAGGAACAGCGAGGAGAACAGCGAGGCCTTTACCGCAAGCATTGCGATACATCGGAGAGGGTACTTCATGGCGGGATTCACAAGCAACAAAAACGTTCGAGGAAGTTGAAGGGAGGGATGGGGGAAGCCCGATGGGGCGTGGGGATTACAACGTCAACCGCCAAGCAAGGCGGCATGACGCCACGTTGTCCAGTGGCAGTCCGACAATGGTTTGTGTGACTATTCTGCCGAGAATTTAAACGTCGTCGTGGTTCGGTATTCTTCGCCCGGGCTGAGGATGGTTGAGGGAAAATTCGGTTGATTCGGGCTGTCGGGAAAGTGTTGCGTTTCCAAACAGAAACCGCCGCGGTGCACGTAGGGTTTGCCGGACTTACCACGCAAACGGCCATCTAAAAAGTTACCGCCGTAAAACTGAATCCCCGGTTCGGTAGTGTGGACTTCGAGCACACGGCCTGATTTTGGGTCTTTCACGCGTGCCGCCAACGTCATCGCTTTGTCATTGCCCGATTTGTCCAACACAAAATTGTGGTCGTAACCGAGTCCGAATCGCAATTGTTCATTGTCTTTACCCACGTCGCGTCCAATCTTTTTGGGCGTTCTAAAATCGAAGGGAGTTCCCTCGACATCACGCAGCTCGCCGGTCGGAATCAAGCCTTCGTCGACTGGCGTAAACTGGTTGGCGTTGATCATCAGTTCGTGATCCAGGATCGTGCCTTCGCCCTCGCCCGCGAGATTGAAATAGGTGTGTTGCGTCACATTGACGGGCGTCTTCTTGTCAGTCGTTGCAAAATAGTCGACCACCAATTCATTGGTCATGGTCAACTTGTAGGTCACTTTCAATTTCAAGTTACCGGGATAGCCTTCCTCCATATCCTTGGCCTTATAGGTCAATTCCAAACCAGACCATCCATCCCCTTCGAGTGGTTTGGCATCCCAAACGACTTTGTCGAAACCGACCACGCCGCCATGCAGGTGGTTTTCACCGTTGTTCACGGCAAGCGTGTAGGTTTCGCCATCGATCGTGAATTTGCCTTTGGCGATACGGTTCCCGTAACGTCCGACCACCGCTCCAAAGTAGGGTTTGTCTACCGCGTTGATGTAGTCTTCGACGCGGTTGTAGCCAAGTGCGACGTCGCCCATTTTCCCATCGCGATCGGGGACAATGATCGAGGTGATGATGGCACCATAGTTGGTGATTTTGACCGTCATCCCCGCTTCGTTTTTCAGCGTATAGAGCTTGATCGAATCAAAATCTTCGACGGAAACATGAGCCTCGGACGGCTTGATCCCCAAAGTGCATAGACCCAGCAGGGATAAACACAACAGTAGTGTCGATCGCAGTTTCATTTTGATGCCTATTATTACAATGGTTGCAGGGGGGAGCGTGATGTTGCGGATGCAGTAGGTGGGCTGGTTTACGTCGATTGTAATTCAAGTTGGCGGTGGTGGCATCCAATCGACGTCGACCATCCCAATTTCGAGGGGGAGACCCGCCCAGTGCCGTTTCCGCAAGTCGTGTTCGCGGCGTAAGCCGTCCGGTTGCGGCGAGTAGACGATTCAAAACTGAGCAGGCGGGGCCCCGCGCCGCTATAAAAACCACCCGGTCAGGGCCAAAAGAGATGGCATTGGCCGTAAGGCACCAAGTATCGCATGGGCCCCGGCCGCTGACGCGTCGCGGCTCGCTAAATCAACAATCCGTTGACGAATTCCACGACGCTTCTCTATTGGCAAAACGAATCGGAACACTGCTTCGTCTCGCTTCGCGATCGCGTTAAGACTTTGGCGTCAAAACACTGAAGTCGGCAAAGGAGACATAGATCGAGATCACGATCAAAATCAACACGATGCCGGCCGGGGTTGCGAGTCGCCACGGCGTCATATCGACCGCTTTGGCGTCCTCTTGAATGAACTCGGTCTCGCGAGGTCGGACCTCGCCAATGACCAACATCAAAATGACCAGCCAGGCGAACACCATTCCGAGGAAGTGAAAATCGTGCACCGACGCGACGATCGCATCAAACGGGCTGACAAAGTAACCGACCGCGATGACCACGAAACCGGTCACCAATCCAATCTTTGCTGCAATCGGCGGGACGCGGCGAGTCAACATGCCGACGATCACAACCGCAAAAATGGGGATGAAGTACATCCCGTTCATTTTTTGCAGGTAACCAAAAATACTGGTCGTTTGCGCCAACAGCGGCGCGATCGTCATCGCCACCACGGCGACAATCCAACCGAACCACTTCCCTGATCGAACCACGCTTTGTTCGGACGCATTCGGCTTGGCACTCTTGTAGAGCCCCAAACTAAACAGCGTACACGCACTGTTGAGTGCCGAGTTAAAACTGCTCAGGATTGCCCCGATCATCGCGGCGGCAAAGAAACCGGTTAACGGTCCTGGCAACACTCGATTGACAAGCAATCCGTACGCCTTGTCGGCTTTGATGTCGTCGCCGGCAAACATCGAATAAGCAATCATGCCAGGGATCACAAGGTACAGCGGTCCAAGCAACTTAAAGGCGCCTGTCAACAGCACCCCCTTTTGTCCTTCGGCCAAACTACTTGCTCCGAAGGTACGCTGAATGATTTGTTGGTTGGTGGTCCAGTAAAACAGATTCAACAAGAAAATGCCGGCAAAGATCGAGCCAAAGGGAACCGACGATTGATTGCTGCCGACCGAATTGAACCGTTCTTCTTGTTCTGCCCAAAGCAGGTCAGCACCGGCCGCCACCCCTTCGCCACCGCTGAGCGCGTTCAATGCGTAGTAGGTGATTAACAGACCGCCTACGAGTAGCCCGATGCCATTGAGCGTGTCCGAGACTGCAACCGTTCGAAGTCCACCGAACAGCGCATAGATCGAGCCGATGATGCCTACCATCCAAACGATCAACACCAAGGCAAATGTCTCAGGATCCACATTCAGACTTTCCGGAATCGACCCAAGCAAGCTTGGCACATCCAGGATGTCCAGCATCCCGCGGGCACCGGTGTACAGAATGATTGGCAACAAGATCCCGACGTACGCGACCAAGAAAATGATGTTCGTGATCACTTGGGTTTGATGGTCAAACCGAATCTCGAGGTATTGAGGCACCGTTGCCACACCGCTTTTCAAGAAACGTGGCAAGAAGAACCACGCCATGAAAACTAGCGCCACCACAGCGACCACTTCCCAAACCATCACACACAAACCGTCGGTAAAGGCAGCACCGTTTAGCCCCACCATTTGTTCGGTCGATAGATTCGTCAACAATAACGATCCCGCGATTAACGGGAACGTCAGCGAGCGGCCACCAAGGAAGTATCCCGAACTGCTCGCGTGGTCATCGCGTCGTGTGATCCACCATGTCAAAACACCGACAAGCGAAGTGAAGAACAGAAACCAAAAAATCGTGATTGCGCCCACCGATGCCTCGTTCTGATTGAAAGTTCAACGCATCATCCGTGCTGCGTCGGAAAGTAAAAAAATGCAGTTCTTCGCGAATCCCCAAACCACCTGATACTCGCGGCTAAAAAACCGACGCATGCCCGAGAGATCGCGCTTTCAGCGTTCACCCAAACCGGACGGCCCACATTGCGCTGAAGATGGATTGACGAAAGAGCGAATTGGTCGTGCGGATCTAGGACTAGCGATCCCAAGCGAATGTTTGCTCAATAATTTAATTGACACGGTATCGCGTGTGCACCCTTGGCAGGCAAACTTGCGAAAAGATGAGCATCAATGCCACTTTGTTTTTTGTATTGTTTCTGAATATGGTCACTGACCTCGACCGCTTTGTCGGATTCGACCAACGTGACCGTGCAGCCGCCGAAACCACCACCGGTCATCCGTGATCCATAGACACCTCCGGCCCGGCCAATGCCACGTGCTAATTCAACCAACAGGTCCAATTCACGGCAACTGACTTCGTAATCATGTTGCAGCGACCGATGGCTCGCGTACATCAATTCACCGAGTGTTTCCCATTGCCCCGACTCGATCGCGACCGCCGCCTTTTGCGTTCGATCGATCTCGGACACGACATGACACGACCGCGAATATTCGACGTCACTAAGTGACTCACGATTAGATTCGATGTCATCGACCGTCGCGTCACGCCATGACGCCACCCCGATTTTTTTCAGTGCAGCATCGCATTGAGCACGTCGCTGTGCATACTCGCCACCGCTCAATTCATGTTTGACGTTGCTGTTGGTGATCAGAATCGAAACATGGTCCGAATCAAACGGGACGTGGCGAATTTGTTGCGAGCGACAATCAAGCAACATGAAAGCGTTTTCTTTTCCAAAGACGCTACTGAATTGGTCCATGATTCCACAGGGAACGCCCGCATAATCATGCTCGGCTTGTTGGCACAGCAACGCTTTTTCATCGAGCCCCAGCGTGACTCCTGAAATGGTTTCCAACAGCGTTGCAGTTGCGACTTCAAGTGCCGCACTGCTGCTCAGTCCGCCACCGATAGGGACGTTCGACTCGAACAGGACATCCATCGCCGGGATTTGGCTAAACCGTTCGCTTCCAATTCGATCTTGGAATCCGGCAAAGACGCCGCCCATGTAACCCAGCCATTTCGGCGGCAACGAAGGCTTTGGCAGGTCATCCAAATCGAGCTCATCGCGTTCATTTAAATTAACGCTGCGAATCGATGCGACGCGAGCACTGTCTTGCGATCGCGGAGCTGCCGCGATTGCGACGTAGCGTTCAATCGCCATCGGCAGCACAAACCCATCGTTGTAATCGATGTGTTCACCAATCAAATTCACTCGCCCTGGCGCAGCGACAATCCATTCCGGAGGACGCGAATGTTCGGAAATGAAGGACTGGGTCAAACGATGGACTAAATCGCCAACGGGACCATCATAGCTGGTGTTTTCGAAAGAATTCATTGCGAGTCGATTTGCAAGGGACGTCGTACCGCCCCACATTATGAACTTTGCCTGTGTTTGACACAATCACTCGCACGATCACGTGTCTGAGATTTGTTGTCAAAAGAACCCCGTCGCTAGGATGATCCACACAGATGCCACGGTGGCCGACAACTGCCAAAGGTCGCGATATCGCTAAATTTGAAAAGACGTAAAACGCAGACCGATACCCTACCACATTGGGGAAACAGCATGCCATCCCCGCAGAGAAAACATTGAAAACTTTTGCCACCTTTGCGCTCGCTTGCCGCGTTTCGGGGTTACTGGCCGCGTTTTAGTCTTGCCGCAACCAGACGGGGCCCCGCGCCGCCAGCGATACCCAAAGTAGATCGCATTGCCAGTTGGCCGCCAATTCACACGCCGGAAAGATGGCTATAGCGCCCCGCATCGCAGGGTAAACGATGAATTTTTCAACCGCGGGTCATCCGATTGTGGCGGCCGTCTGCGGCACCCGCTAATCTAATCGCGTTGCAACGGATCCGCGTCCGGGTCCTTTGTTTTTCCATCCTTTGGAACTGCCACCCAAGATTGCCCACCTATGTCAAAAACAAAGTTTTTCCAGATTGCCTGTAGCGTTTTGGTCGCCGCCTCGATTTGCCTGCCGATTGTCAGCCCCTTCACTGCAATGGCTGAAGAAGAAGACGCGAAGAAGCCTTCGATCAAAGCGGTCATGAAAACCTGCTTCAAGGGTCCCCTTCTGAAGAAAGTTGCCTCGGGAACCGCGTCCGACGAAGAAAAGAAAGAGTTGCATGCGATGCTGGTTGCAATGAGCAAAGCAACGCCACCGCGAGGTAGCGAAGAAAGTTGGAACAAGCTGAACAAGCTATTGGTCGAAGCAAGCCAAAAGATCATCAAAGGAGATGCGCAAGCTGCGGCGATGCTGAAAAACGCCTCCAATTGCAAAGCTTGCCATAGCGAGCACAAACCCAGCTAAAAATCCTCTCGCGATTGATCATAACGACTTCGGATCGTCGATAGCCGTATGTTCGCCGACCGGTGAATGCACGACGATACGGATGCGTGACGAACGAAACCCACCACGACAGAGACAAGCGGTTTGCTTGTCTCTGTTTTTTTTTGTGAGGTCTAGCAGAACGGCTAGCGGAACGCTTGTTTGACTTCGGGACGCATCAGCACGATGGTCGCCCAAATTCCAAACGGGATGCCGATAAAATAGCAAGGGCTGATGCATGGGATTGCAGCCAAGATCGCGCCGGTCAACGCCAGCGGGTAGCTTCTCAGCGACTTCATTCGGATCGCGGTAAACAGGATGAAACTGTTGATCGCAATCAGCACCAATGAACCGATCACACGGACCTTGATCTGTGTTTCCTTGCTAAATCCCGCATTGTTTTCCTGCAGTCGATCCGCCATGCCACTGAACACCAGGAACGCGTCGACACCTAATGCGATCAGCAAACACAAGATGCAGATCAGCGACACCACGATCAGCGATATCGCCGGGGCGCTGACGGCATCGGCGGCGTTAGTGGCGTTTCCAGGACCTTGATATCCTGCCGAACCATGCGGATTGGGACTGTAGGGATTGGGTGGGAAAGGATCGTTCGACATTGATGTCCATCCGGGTTAAGGCAGCAGAACCTGCGTATCCATTTCGACGCGTCCAGCCAATGCAAACGAAGCACGTTTCGACAACAGGTTGACGAATTGCTCTACAGACAATCCAGGTTTCCCCCAGCTGAGCAAACCGGATTGCATGAATCGGATTGCGTGAACCATTGCTGAATGCATCGGAGATTCATAATAATAATCGCTCGTTGGCTTCAGTCGAAAGTAGGGTGTGTTAGGATTGGAATTCATTTCCCCAACCTTTCCCTCCCACCTATTAGTTTTGGAGCATACTTCCCATGACTTCTCTGACGCTTTCACGACGCGGTTTCCTCGCGGCAACGGCCACCACAGCCGCGGTCGCCGCGCTGCCATCGACCGGCATCGCCGCCGAGGCGGACCATGCCCCACTGGGCATCCAACTGTACTCGCTTCGCGGATACAAGGTGGACGAGGCCCTGCGTCACGCTAAGGATCTCGGGTTTGATCAAGTCGAATTCTATAGTGGCATGTTGTCGACCAATGCTTCGGCGGATGAGATCGCAAAAATGAAGGCCAAAGTCGCCGAATTGGGACTTTCCATCTCGGCTCATGGCGTCAATGGATTCGGCAAGAACGAAGCCGCCAACCGAAAGGTTTTCGAATTCGCCAAGGCCCTAGAAATTCCCACGATCACCGCGGATCCGAGCCCTGAATCGTTCGACAACCTTGATGATTTGGTCAAGGAGTTTGATATTCGGATTGCGATTCACAATCATGGTCCCGGCCATCGCTACAACAAGGTGGTCGACGTGCTTCGCGCCATCGAAGGACGTGATGAACGGATCGGCGCCTGTGCCGACCTGGGCCATTACATTCGATCCGGGGAAAACGCGACCGATGTCATCCGATCGCTGAAAGGCCGGCTGTATGGAATCCACTTGAAAGATTTCGCCGAGATGAAACAGAAGACCGAGGGAGTCATCTTGGGCAAAGGCCATCTCGATGTCGAAGGCGTCTTTTTTGCACTTCAGCAAGTTGGCTTTCCCAAAAATGGTGCCGTTTCGCTTGAGTACGAAGAGAATCCCCAAAATCCGCTGGCGGAAATCCGAGAGTGTGTCGCGGTCGCCCGCGCGGCAATGGCCAAGGTCGCGGGCTAAACAACGGTGCCCGGCTCGGGCACGCGGTCCCAGCATGGATCGGTCAAAAGAACGACGTCGACTTGGAATCCAAGTCGACGTCGTGTGCAGGGTTACCGTTGTGGTTACTCGGAATCCGAAGTGGAAGGAGGACGTTTCGGAGTCCTGCCACCTTCCTCGGCATCCGGGCGTCCTCTGCCACGCATGTCTCCTCGCTCACCACCTCGTCCCGCTTCGCCGAAACGCTTCATCGCGGTCGCCAATTCTTCTCGCGAGATCGCGTCATCGTTGTTGGTATCGATCCCTCTTAATCGCTCGCGCATTGGTTCTGGGATCTCGTCTCCGGTCAACTTATCGTCGGAATTGGCATCGCGTCGTTCAAACAACATCCGTGCGAACTGTTCAGGATTTTCCATTGCTTCGCGCGGTATCATTCCGCCGCCTTCTCCCCGCCGCGGACCGCGATCGCCGTTTTCACCGTCACGTGGCCGGCCTGCGAAATCGCCCTGCGGACGAAGCTCTTCGATCGTCAACGCACCGTCACCATTTTTGTCCAATTTGCGGAGGGCGACTGCGGCGTTGTCAATTTCTTCTTTCGAAATTTTTCCGTCGCGATTGGCGTCTAGCGCCGCGACGATCGGCAACCGTCTCATCATTTCAGCAGCCTCGGGACCACCCGGTCCTCGGTCGCGGGGACCTCGGTCTTCGGGGCCACGTTCACCACCAGCACGATCGCGGAAACCACGTTGCCCGCCTTCCCGTCGCTCACCGTCACGCCGACCACGTTCTTGCTGGCCGCTTTCCTGATCTTGATCCTGAACGGGAGTTGCAAACGAGGGCTGAATCGTTGGCAGCGACAACGCACCCGCCAACAGCACAAGTCCCGTTGCTCGTTTCCAGGTGAAACGAGAGTTCGCTTCGATCGGCACACTGCGGATTGGGATACAGCGATCTGGATTTTCTTCTGATACAGTCATCTTGGTTACCTACAAATCAGGGATGGGGGGCGGTCACACATCAATAGAACCCCTCGAAGATTGTCGGGTTCCGTCCGTTTTCCGTGACATGGGCAAAACCTTCGCAACCGGCATGCTATGATGGTGCCGCCAATTGGCCTTCGATAAACCCCAACGACAATTTTTAGAGGTCGGTTTAATGCGACAACCCTTGACGACTTGGGCTGCAGTCAGCTTCGTTGCGACAATGTTATTAAGTGCCAGCGGTTTTGCTGCGGATTCGCCGTTGGTGTACCAAGGCACCGACGGCATCGGCAGCGGCAAACACATCGTCTTCCTTGCTGGTGATCATGAATATCGCAGCGAGGAAACGCTTCCCGCGTTGGCTCGAATCCTCGCCAAACGGCATGGATTTAAATGCACGGTGCTGTTTAATGTCGATCCGAAAACGGGATACATTACCCCCGGCAACAACAACATGCCTCATACCGATGCCGTCAATTCGGCCGACTTGTTGGTGTTTGGACTACGCTTCCAAAACTTTCCCGCCGATCAAATGCAGCCGATTGCGGACTACTTGAGCCGAGGCGGGCCGGTTGTGGGCACGCGAACCAGTACGCATGCGTTTAAGATTCCCGCAACTTCACCGTTCGCGAAGTTCGACTATCGGTATAAAGGCGACGAAATGAAGGGCGGCTTTGGCCGACAAGTGCTTGGCGAGACTTGGGCGGGGCATTACGGCCGCAACCACGTGATGAGCACTCGCTTAGAGATTATTCCCGAGAATGCTGATCATCCCATTTTGCGAGGCGTCGAAAACCCTTGGGTCGAAGCCGGCGGCTATTGGACGGAACCCGAAGCGAACAGCGTTGTCCTTGCCAATGCTCAACCGCTGCAAGGAATGACACCGGACTCGCCCGAAGCCGACGACAAGAAACCTTGTCCCGGTGTTTGGGTGCGAACGTACGAGGGCGAAAACGGAAACCAAGGACGCGTCTTCACCACCACCTATGGTGCATCCGAAGACATTCAAAACGACGGGTTCCGTCGAATGATGATCAACGGCACTCTGTGGGCGTTGGGGATGGAAGACGAAATCACCGGCGATCTCAATATCGATTTCGTGGGCCCCTACGATCCATCGACCTTTAGCTTTGGCGGTCACCGCAAACAGGTGAAGCCGCAAGAATTGGCAGGCTGGGATTCGCCAATCATGCCCGCTCGCGACGAAGCCCCAGCAAGCGAAGCGAAACCTGCCGCGAAGAAGAAAAACGGCTCGGCAAAATAAGTGCCGCGCAGTCGACTTTCACGCCCATTCAGCATTCATGCCCAGTCGACTTTCACGCTAACTCGACCTTCACTCTCGGTCGAGCATTACACTTACACGGCGACGCGATCACGCGTCGCCGTTTCTTTTTGGCGAGTGAGCGGCCGGCAAGCCACCTCAAGCAAATTTGTCGCGTGATTTGCGAGTCATCAACGCGTTGGCTTGTTCATCGTCGACAAACTGCTCTGATTTTGGATCCCACTTCAATTCGCGGCCCAACATCAATGCGATGTTACACAGGTGGCACGAGGTCATCGTGCGATGATGAGACCAAACGTCCGAAATCGGTTTGCTCCGGTCTTCGATGCAGGCAAAGAAGTTGCCCATATGATTGCCTGGTTCCTTGCCATGACACAGCTCGACAATTTTTTCATCAAGCGTTTTGCGATCTTCATCGGTCAGCTGATCCACGGGCCGCCCTTCGAGCTTGCCGCGATTGACAAAGATGCGTCCTTTGTCGCCTTCGAACAAGATCCCGTTGGAAAAGTCGACGTTGTCGCCTTCGCGCTTGTAATGATGATTGACGCTGATCAGCGAACCACTGGCAAAGGTCAAATCGATATGGAACTCGGTCGCCGTGTTGTAACCGTTCGGCAGTGCAGCGTCGCCTGCAAAGAAGGCATTCCAATTGAAATCCGAAGGCACATGCTTGGTGAACTTGCCAGACCCGGCGACCTTGATGGGGCCATCCTCACCGGGCGCCAACGCCCACTGAGCAATATCGATATGGTGTGCCCCCCAATCCGTCATCTTGCCGCCAGAGTACTCGAAGAACCATCGAAACATGCGGCGGCGCTGTTCACAATAGCCCGCTTCGGGCGCCGGCCCGACCCACCTGTCCCAATCGAGATCTTCGGGCGGATTCTCGGTCTCGAACGGCCCATCGTCGGGCGCACCACCGATGGCAAGGTAGGCGTTGACGTTCTCACCAAGCATCCCGCAGTGGACCATTGCGACTGCGGTTAGGAACAACGACTTGCTGCTGCGTTGCTGCGTTCCGACTTGAAAAACCCGGCCGGTCTGTTCGACCACCTTGCGGATCTGTTTGCCTTCGTCGATCGTCAGTGTCAACGGTTTTTCGCAATACACATCGGCTCCGCTACGAAGCGCGGCGATTGCGATCGGAACATGCCAATGATCCGGCGTCCCAATCGTGACGACATCCGGCTTCTCTTTTTCCAACATCTCACGATAGTCGCGATACGTATTCAATTTGCCCGCAAACGCGTCGTTGAACTCTTGGGTATGCAAGTCATCGACGTCACAAACCGCCACCATTTCAGCATACTTTGCGGCGCTGCGAGCGATGTTGCCGCCTCGGTTGTAGCGTCCGCGGCTTCCGCCGACGCCGATCGCGGCGAGACGAAGCTTTTTACCAGAATCAGCGGCAATCGCAGGGCTGGCCACTGCGGCGATCGAGCCCGCTGCGGCCGTGGTTTTCAAAAAATGACGACGTGACGTTGACATAACACATTCCGTAGGTGGGGTAAACTAAAGACCGCTCGCAGCGTGGGGTGCCTGCTTGACCTCGGCTGACGCGGTGACCGTAAAGCAACGCATCTAAGATAACCAACGGTGACGACGCCGGGGAAATCAGCGGGCCCCTTTCCCTTTTTGAACAGATTCTCCGCAACCTTAACACCGTGGTGGGATCTTCTCTTACACAGACCCATCGTTTTCTGATACGTCGTCAACAACCTTGCCTTCGTCCCCTTTGCAACAAGCCAACATGAATTTGCCTTTTGAAGTACGAGTGGCGATCGCTTCGATTCTGGTCTCGCTGTTTTTCGCCAGCGTGGTGTCGTTGACGCTAAAGTGGCGACATCCCCAGCGAGATTTCACGGAACTGCGTGAACGGGTACGCACATGGTGGGTGATCGTTGGATTCTTCTCTGCTGCATTATTCGTCTCTCCTGCGGCCGCCGTCTGCTTCTTTGCCTTCGTGAGCTTCTTGGCGCTCAAGGAATTCTTGTCGATGACGCCAACGCGGCGATCGGATCGACGCGTGTTGTTTTACGCCTACCTTTCGATCATCGCACAATATTACTTTGCAGCGACGTCTTGGTACGGCATGTTTATCGTTTTCATCCCGGTGTTGATGTTTGTGTGGTTGCCGACACGCATGCTGATGATGGGCCAAACCGATGGCTTTCTTCGCGCCGCAGGATCGCTGCACTGGGCGTTGATGATCACGGTATTCTCATTGTCGCACGTCGCTTTTCTATTGAAGTTTCAAGTTGCCGCAGAGCCGCGGATCGGCCCTGATTTCCCATCCAGCGACGCGATCACCTATCCTGGATCGGGACTGCTTTTGTTTCTCGTGCTGCTGACCGAACTCAATGACATTTTTCAATACCTTTGGGGCAAATCACTGGGCACCCGAAAAGTCGCTCCCTCGATCAGTCCTGGAAAAACTTACGCGGGGTTGATCGGCGGCGTGGCCACGACCGTGGTGTTCGCTTGGGTGGTCGGTCCGCGATTGACAATCATGGACGACACTCGCTCGTTGATCGTCGGAATCATCATTGGGATGGCGGGGTTCGCGGGCGATCTCTGTATGTCGGCTGTCAAACGAGATCTGAATATCAAAGATTTTGGGGCCACCCTGCCCGGGCACGGTGGCGTTTTGGACCGAGTTGACTCGCTGATTTTTACCGCGCCGCTGTTTTTCCATTTCATTTACTACACGTATGGCTGAGCGACTGAATCGTGAATCACGTTTTGCGAACGCTTTTTTTTGCCCTGATCGTGCGACCAATCATGATGGTGGTGTTGGGAACCAATGTCCGCCGTCGTGAATGGTTGCCCAGTGAGGGCCCTGCACTGATTGTTGCCAACCACAACAGCCACTTGGATGTGTTTGCGCTGATGAACATCCTCGGGCTTAGCCGGTTGCGTCACGTCCGTCCGGTCGCGGCGGGCGACTATTTCCTGACCCGTCCGCTGCGTCGTTGGTTCTCGACTCGGATTGTGGGAATTTTGCCGATTGATCGAACCAAAACGAAACGTGACTGCGACGGAAAACACCCACTCGAACCGATCAGTGAAGTGCTTCGCGCTGGTGGGATCGTATTGTTGTTTCCCGAAGGAACACGTGGTGAGCCCGAGAAATTAGAATCATTTCAAACCGGGGTGGCTCATCTTGCCAAACGCCATCCGGACGTCCCGATCACTCCCGTATTCATGCACGGGCTTGGCAAGGCGTTGCCTAAGGGCGAAACGCTGCTGGTTCCCTTTTTCTGTGATGTTTTTGTCGGCGAACCACTGAATTCAACGTTGCCTAAAAAGGAATTCATGAACCAATTGGACACCGCGTTTTCAAAACTTTCCGAAGAACTGCCGGTGCAAACGTGGTAGCAAGTTTGTGATCGGGTGTGCCTCCTGCTGTACAATCGAAGAATCGTCCCCACAGCACCCCGAGGCAAAAACATGTCGAATGAGATCGTTGCGGATCCCGATCAACCTAGTCCACAGGCCAATCCCCAGCGTGATGATTTGTTGCAGTTTCGGTTATCAACCATCTTTGTGCTGACGCTGATCGCCAGCATCTTGGCGGCATTTTTGCGTCCGCGTGGAAACGATCTGATGATCGCCGGCATGGTTTCGACGATCAGTAGCCTTGCCTTCGGTGTGATTGTTGGCAAGATTCGCCCACCCATGATGCAACGCGTTTTTTGGGGAGTCGTCGTGGCTGCAATGATTCAGGCGGTCGCATCGAACACGATCTTGTTGGATCGCAAGGGGATCTATGGTTGGCCGATCGCGGCAGGCTTTGCCGCAGTGGTTGCATCAGGCAATTCGAATCTGTATCGGCGTATGTTCCAAGCTGCGATGGTTGCGGCGGCGGTCGTCGCGATCTATATGGCGTCCGTTCCTGCCAATGCGACAACCAGTATCGCAAATGCAATCTGCGCCGCGATTGGCGGAGCGTTATTGGCGGTGCTAGTAGAGGTGGTCAATGCGTTTCAGCGCAAAACTCATCTTCCAATGCCCGTCACCGGATTGGCCCTCGTGTTGGCAGCAATCGTGTTCGCAGTGATCGCGCCGATCATGATCCCAGGTTGGTAGCCGGTGCGTTGTCAGCGAACATGCCAATGCGGACATGTTATCTTCGTGCTGCAAACGTCCCGGATGCACCAAGGCAACGGTGACGGGTTACAATCTTGGCTCCAAATTCACTCCTGTAATTCACGATAGAGAATCCAATGCAAGGTAAAGACGCGATCCGATCGGCCATGAAATTTTGCGACATGGTCTACCGAGGCTACATGAGCGATTTGGACGACGCGGAATTACTGCGGCGTCCAAGCGAAGGCTGTAATCACATCGCTTGGCAAACCGGGCACTTGATTTCATCCGAAGTCTCGTTGCTGGACAGCATCGCTCCGGGCAAAGCCTACCAATTGCCTGATGGATTCGCCGAGGCACATGCCAAAGACAAAGCAGATAACGATGATCCATCTGCGTTTCTGGGACGTGACGAGTATCTGGCACTTTGGGACGAGGTGCGTGCGGCGACGCTGAAGGCAATCGACGAGATGAGTGACGAGGATCTTGATGCCGAATCGCCCGAGCATTTCCGAGGATTTTGCCCCACCGTGGGCGACGTGATCATCCTGATTAGCACGCACCCAATGATGCACGCCGGGCAAATCGTTCCTTTGCGTCGCCAACTAGGCAAACCGGTACTCTTTTAAAACCGGGTTGCCCCTTTATTCCAGCATCACGGGGGTGTGAGCATCGACATACGGATACCGCCGCTGCGGCGTCCCGTGTTGGTGACGCAAGATCGTGCCCATGGTTGCACTCGTATCACCCCCCCGGTCGCAAAGGCTTGAGGTAGTTTGGCGGTCGGATCGCCCGACTTGTTACCTGCTCATCCGGGGGGCGAACTTGCTGATTTAAGAAATTTACGAACCTTTTACGAAATTCTTAATGCCTAGACGGTCCTGGGACTTACGAAAAGAGCAATTCGTTGCTGCAACCCGTAAATTCGGTGATTTCAGCACATTCGGAGTTTGATCTGGCGTCTAGAAAACCATGGTGCTGTCTTTCGACCCGGCCGCTTCACTCTGACGATGCAATCGAGGCAAGCGGATGCTCCAATCCAGTGGTTTTCCGCAAAGGATGAGTCGTCAAGCTAGTGAAAATCACGGATTTTGATGTCACTGCGAACCTCGAGATGCCATCGCCGCGTCTCTTTGGGGACTTGCCTCGGCGGCATCGATCGCAAAAGATGATGGCGGAAGACGTGGGGTTTTGAACACTGCACTAGCAGTGCCTCGATCAGACTCGTAGTCAATTATTATCGCCACCAAATGTGCATTTGATCTTGTCGAAGGCTAAATGGCATCTACCCTTTGGAGGGGAAGATGTCGTTGATAATTGCAGTACAAAGACTCCGTTTTGGTTTTTCCGAAAGCCGTAAACACGCCCTTTGCGGTGTTTATGCTTGCCTTAAGTGGTATTCAAGGATAAAATCTCGGCATCTAACACGGATTGGACAGGTTCAAAGGATCTTATCATGACCTCTAACAGCAGTCTTCGCTTCACACACCCGTGCCCCCGATGTGGCCGACGTGTGGAAGTACGAGCTTCGCTATTAGGATGCACTGTCGCATGCCAACACTGCCACGCGGAATTTGTAGCGAGTGCGCGGGACGAGAGTGCCCCCCAAACGTTTGATCGCAGCCTGGATTTGCTTCAACGAGTCGAGAGTGCCCTTCGCCGCGCCGAGCAGCAGCCTTCCTCCACACCTACCCAGGCTAACCCTGTATCCGAAACGGTCTAAGCCTGGGGCTGCTAAGATTTGGACGTATTAGGCTCTGGTAAGTATTGGGGTTGGGTGTATTGGATTGCGTATGCTCTTATCCCGCTGCGAGGCAAAGTCGCCATTCGAGTGCTAATGCGCCATCATTGAATTGCGTTTGGATTCTCGCCCCCCACCGCTGGTTGGACCGGGGACTAATTCGGCAGCTCGCCAAGCCAAAGTTCTAAACATTCGATGGCGGTTGGTATCTCAGTCGGGCGGGCGGCGGCCAATGGCATCGTAACGGTCGCATCGCCACGAATGATCACCCCATCTCGATCGATCCCCACAATCGCCGCTGGCCAAAAGATCTCGGCAAATTGCCGCCCTCGATCGATTCCTCCGATTTGTATTGTCGCCGCCTGTGCGTGTTCAGCGGGACTGCCCAACCGGACATGAACCTCATCGTGAGGCGGATTGGTCACCGAGTCGACCAGCGTGTTGGATTGCCAGGCGGTCACCGCACGATTGGTTGCCGCCGCATCTAATTGTAAAACGATTGCGCGTTTGGTTTGATTGAGATACCACAGCAGCTTGCTGAGCATTTCTACGGTCGCGGTGGCTTCGCTCTCGACAAAAGCGTCCGCTCCCAAAATCACGGCCAAGTAGTTTGCCGATTCGATGGGCGCGACAATTGGTTTGAGGTTATCGTTGCTCTGAGAATTCGTGCGGAGCGAATAAAATATTTCCGCAAGCGGTTCGGCTGCGAGTGAATTGCTATGAACCGATTTTTTTGCTTCTGCATCGATTTGTTCACGCAAACGCGGCGTATCGCTTTCAACATCACCGATCGTCCAAACAACATCGGCGTGCATTCGAACGTCCCCTAGAGTGGCCGATAACGTTCCTTCGCGGCCCACGGCCGCTCGCCACGCTGTGGTGGAAACCGTGTCGTCGATGGCGATACGAATCCGATCGTGAGCTTGCAATCGATTCAATCGGCGAGCCGTATCCAGATCGGTTCCCGACGTGGCGACATGGATCACGCCGTGACCGGCCAATAGGTCTTTCGCCTTTTCAGCTGCAAGCGCCGGAGTGACCGCGGTGTCTGCAATGCGAGCGGACTGGGTTCCGGACAATGCGGTCGTGTATGCAACGGTCGCCTTGCTGCACTGGACCTTTGCAATCGGCTGACCTTCGGACGACGCTTCGATGGAGATGTCGTCACAATGCAGCGGACAAAACGGACAGACATGCAGGGTGGGCGGCATCACCGTTGGCTCAATTCTTTGACCGTTTCAACAAGTGCAATGACGTTTTCCACGGGCGTTTCTTTAAGCACGCCGTGTCCCAGATTGAAAATGTGTCCGGGGCGACCGTCGACCGACTGCAGCAATTGGTCGACCGTTTCGCGAATCACATCAGGGTCGGCCAGCAGAACGGAGGGGTCCATGTTGCCTTGGACTGCACAATCGTGTCCGATCCGCTGCCACGCGACATCAAGCGAAATACGCCAATCGACACCGACCACTGTCCGTCGATCACCGCGGAGCAAAGGAAGCAGTTCTGGGTTCCCCGTGGCAAAGTTAATCACGGGAACCGAAGGATCGATTCCAGCAATGATTTGTTTCATCCAAGGCAATACGAACTTGCTGTAATCCATGGGCGACAAGCAGCCTGCCCAACTGTCGAACAACTGGACGCACTGAGCCCCGGCGGCAATTTGATGATTCAAATAAACCGTGATCGATTCGGACAATTTGTTCATCAAATCGGCCCACGCACCGGCGTCGCTTTGCATCAGTTTTTTGGTGTGCGTGTATTGCCGGCTTCCGCCGCCTTCGATGGCATAACTAGCTAAAGTAAAAGGGGATCCCGCGAATCCGATCAGCGGAATCGACTCAGGCAAATCGGCACGTGTCTGGCGAACGGTTTCGTAGACAAAGTCGAGTTTTTCTGGTTTGTCTAGCGCGCTGACGCGAGCCAGATCATCGCCGCTTCGCACTGGATTGTGGATGACCGGACCATCGCCGGCGACAAACTCCAGATCGAATCCCATAGGCACTAATAAAGGCAGCAAGTCTGAAAAGATGATTGCGGCATCCACCCCCAACCGATCCACGGCGGTGCACATCACTTCGCTGCACAGTTTTGGATTCGCACAAAGTTCCAAGAACGACTGTTTCGCTCGGACTTCGCGGTATTCCGCCATATAGCGTCCCGCTTGACGCATCAACCACACCGGAGTCCGTTCCGTCGCCTCGCCGCGACACGCCTTCATAAACAAACTGTCGTCGGACGGGTGAGGAGGCATATTGTTGCTCTGTGGCTTGGATTCTTCGGACCAACGGATTTGTTTGACGCGTCGTTTGGATTTGGTCAGCTCGTTGGATTGACGAGCGGCTTCGGTGACCAAGTGCCCCATTTTCGGATGCGAGGGTTCAAAGTCGACGTGCAAATCGCACTCGCGGAGCATCTCGCTCGTCGTCGGCCCAATCGACGCAATGACGGTAGAATGCAAACCGCGACGCAGATCGTCAACCATGTTTAATTCTTCGGCCATTCGGAGCATGTTGACGACTTGATGAGCACTGGTCACCAGCAGCATATCGCGTTTGCCATCGGCCAACGCTTTCACATTCTCTTCCAAAGCCGCGGTGGACTCGGGGAACTCCCAGCCGTAAACACGCACGGTTTCAACGGTTGCCCCGCGTGCTTCCAGACCCGCGACGAGCGAAGCGTTGCTAACGCCATACTCTTGGACCCCGACGACTTGGTTTGCAATGGAAACATTGGCGTCGATGGTCTGCAATAATTCTCGCCATGTATTGGGTTCAGGAACGCGGTAGGTCGCCGTCAAGCCCACGTCTCGCATTGCGGCGGCCGGTTTAGGCCCGCGGCAAATCGTCGTGATATCGGACAAGGCGTCGAGAAAACGCTGTTGGTCAACATGCCTCTCGATCGCCTTGAGCAAGAATCGGAAACCGACTCCGGTCATCAACACGACCACATTGACCTCGCCCGTCATGACACGATAAGCAAAGTCAATGGCTGGCCGATTGGGGTCGATCGCCACTTCCCGCATCGACGGGCTCACATGGGCGACGCCGCCATGGCGAGTGATCATCCGAGCCATGTCGTCTGCACGACGACTTTCCAAGGCAGCGATATTCAGTCCGTCAAAATTGGCAGGGGCCTTTTCCATGGGAGTCGATTCGTTGAGGGTTGCGTGAAGGGGGGGATGTAGAAACAAGCAGTTCGGATTTGGCCGTCAGACCCGTCAAAGGAAACTCAAATAAAATCGTTCCGCGTGATGGCTCCACATGATGAACAGATCTGCAGTGGCCGACCGACGACGCTGGGCAACATCGTGAGCCGAGGGCTGCGGGTCCAGGCTACGTCACCTTGCAGAGCGGGTGGGCTCCTGGTGAATGAGGGTGGTCCCAGGGCTCGAACCGTCCGAATTGTGCTGCGGAACCGTGCATAGCCGCCGCTTTATCACGACCGCGGCCGAACGACCTGCGAAAACGAGCGGTCATTGTAGAGAATTTGTGCTCGGTTACGATGTGCATAGATCGGTTCCAAACTAAGTTTCCCTCGTTTTGGTCCTGTTTGCGCGATTGGGGCGCGGATCGGTCCCCATTTCCATTCCTTTTTTATAGACAGAAGTCCCAGCGTGTCTCGAAGTCCCATTCGCCGCCCCCCAGCCAGTCTCGACTTATCGAAGGTATTTCGGTTGGTTGATTCGCTTCCAGAAGTCCTTTCTAGCGATTCGATGTTTGGTAATACGAAGCCGTTAGAGATCGAAGTTGGTTCCGGCAAGGGGCTGTTCATGTCCACTGCATCGGCGAAGAATCCTCAGCACAACTTTCTCGGCATCGAGATCAATTCCAAGTGTGCTGAGCATGCAGCGGGTCGATTGGCGAGGGCCGAAGTCAGCAACGCGATCATGATCAGTGGCGATGCCGAACCGTTGTTCAAAGAGCGGGTGCCTGCGGAGAGTTTAGAGGCGGTGCACGTTTATTTCCCGGACCCTTGGTGGAAAAAGAAGCAGCGGAAACGTCGTGTGCTGAACGAACGCAGCATTTTAGATTTCGCCAAAGCGCTGCGTGTTGGCGGACGCTTGCATGTGTGGACCGACGTGCTGGACTATTTCGAAGAAACGGTTGAAATCATTGCGGAAATCGCACCGGAATTAGGGGTGCCGATTCCGGAAGAAGAAGTGGAAGCGCAGCACGACCTCGATTATCGCACCCACTTTGAGCGTCGGAGCCGTCGGCATCGCATCCCGGTGTACCGAGTCCGCTACGAGAAACGGGCATAAACCTCATCCTATTTCGGTGCCACCCACCATCTAATTCGGTGCCAGGCACCTAAATTTAGGTGCCTGGCACCGAAAATTTGACAGGTTTTCAATTTCCGCTCTAATCACGGTAGCCCTATCACATCCCTCGAGCCTGCGGAGGTGACCTGATGCCGCGGCCAC